>DOZK01000015.1:0-25056 GCA_003518045.1 Candidatus Nomurabacteria bacterium | reverse complement strand
CACAGGCTTTTAATTTACTTCTTGGATTCCTTAAACATAACATGCTTACGAAGTTTCTTTGAATACTTCTTAAGTTCAATTTTACGAGTAACAAGCTTTTTATTCTTGGCAGTCCAATAGACTTCCCCTGTTTCCTTGTTCTTTAACTGTATGAGACGGTCTTGTGCTTTTGACATAGTTGCATTATATTAGCGTATTTTTCGATAAAAAGCAAGGAAATTAGTCCATAAAGTTTATAAAGTCGAAAGTCCATAAAGTAAATACGAATTCGTATATACTTTTAACTTTATAGACTTTAAAGACTTTCAACTACAAAATCTAACCTAACTTTTCAAGTAAATAATTATCTAAATCAACTATTTTAATCCGCTCTTGCTTCATAGTGTCTCTATCACGCACAGTTACTGCATTGTCGGTCAAAGTATCAAAATCCACTGTAACGCAGTATGGCGTGCCAATTTCGTCCTGTCTACGATATCTTTTACCGATAGATTGAGTTTCGTCATACTGACAAACAAAACTTTCATTTAAAGTATTGAATATATCAAGGGCTGGTTTTACCAATTCTTCTTTTTTAGATAATGGTAAAATTGCAATCTTTACTGGAGCTATTTTTTTATTAAACTTCAAAACAATTCTTGTCTCACCTTCCACTTCTTCTTCTGTAAAAGCATCATTTATGACAGCAAAAAATAAACGTCCAACTCCTGTTGAGGATTCAATAATATGAGGAATAAATCTTTCATTTTTTTCTTGATCATAATAATTCAATTCTTTACCAGAACCTTTCGAGTGCTGAGTTAAATCATAATTACCGCGAGCATGCACTCCTTCCAACTCATCAAATCCCCAAGGGAAATTATATTCAATATCCCATGCATCTTTAGCGTAAAAAACTAAATTCTCATGCCTTTTCCATTTTAAATTTTCTGGTTTAATACCTAAACTCAGAATTGCTTTCCATCTATAATCTTTCAACTTTTCATATTCCTCCATTTCATTATCTGGATGAGTGAAATATTGCATTTCCATTTGTTCAAACTCTCTACCTCTAAATAAAAACTGACGAGGAGAAATCTCATTTCTAAACGCCTTACCAATTTGAGCAATACCAAATGGTAATTTCATATGAGTAGAATCTACAACATTATCAAAATTCACATAAATCCCCTGGCAAGTCTCGCCCCTCAAATATGAAGGGGCGTCCCCGTTATCTGTAAAATCACCTAAGTTTGATTGAACTAATAAATTAAACTTTTTTACTTTTGAAAAATTTTGTTTACCACATTTTTGACATTTAATTTTATTTTTATTTTCATCAAATAGTTTATTAATTTCTTCTTCTGACATTTTCTCATCGGCTGTAACACTAATTTCTTCCAATACCTTATCGACTCTAATTCTTGTATTACATTCCTTACACTCCGTCATTGGGTCAGAAAATCCTTTAGTATGACCAGATGCCTCCCAAATTTTGGGATTCATAAAAATACTAGAATCTAGTCCAACAATATCTAGTCTCTTTTGAACCATTACTTTCCACCAATGATTTTTTAAATTAGTTTCTAATTCAACACCTAATGGTCCAAAATCATATACACCAGCAAAACCACCGTAAATTTCTGATGATGGATATACAAATCCACGACGTTTACAAAGTGAAACTATTGCCTCCATTTTTCCTTCATTTTTATTGTTTGTTTCTGACATGTTTACTATTTTACCACATATAAATAGCAGAAAGTAGTAAGCAGCCTGCCTCGCCGGCGAGGCCGGTGGGCAGTAAGCAGTAATTAAAATAGACTAAAGACAGTAGACAACAGGAACTACGGACCCTGATTCCCGCTTTCGCGGTAATGAAATAAATTCGCCTCACATGGTTTGAATTGTATAATCTAAAATCTAATGTCTAATGTCTAATGTCTATAATCTAGTACACAAGGCCACCACCGACAATAGAATTAATAAACTTAATTATCGCCCCCACCGACAAAATTATAAAAAGTCCAATTACTCCATACAAAAGATTACGACGTGCCTGATCACGCTTTTCTGGATTATTCATTTGCATTAATAAAAAAACAACACCATAAAGAAAATAGAGAAATGAAACTACTACTACAATCTGATATAGAGGATTGAGTAAATACGTAATTATTTTTTGTAAAACATCATCAGTAGCATTAATAGCTCCATTTGGAAGAGTGGCCATATGAAAATAGTATAGCAGAGATAGACATTAGAGAATAGAGAATGGAACCCCACATTCAATTTCTAATTTATCCCGCCATGGCGGTGAGGCCTAATAAAAATACTTTAGCAAGTGGTACCCTTGTAAATTTTGGACTACAATGGTACCACTTGCTAGAAATTCAACACAAAACAAAACCACCCTTGCCTCGCCTTCGTTATTAAATTATAGCGTGGCAAGCAGGGTGATTTTGTTTTTAAGATTAATCCCTTAACTATTGTACGTAAGGGATTGTTGGTGTTGGAGCACTTCCTCCTACTCCTACACCTAATACTGATGCCAAGAAGCCTACCAATCCCCAAATAGCTACCATCACGAAAAGTCCAAGAACAGAATACATCATCCAGAAAAGCCATGACTTTCGTTTCTTTTCATCATCACGTCCTTGTACTAGGAACATGATTATTCCGAAGAACAATGCCACAACCGCCATACCAATACCTAATGGAACAAGTCTATAAACAATGTTCTGAACCAATTGTATAAGACTAATTAAACTTCCTCCTACTTGTCCATTTGATACTTGCTGACCAATCAGAGCACTACCTCCATTTCCTCCGCCCACACCAATAACAACTGGATTTCCATTAATTGTTCCTCCAATAGTGCCACTAAACTGAGCACCTGCAACCATGAAACTAGTAACTATAATTGAAAATGATAATAATGCTTTTTTCATAATATTTTATAAATAATAAGTATCTTAAGTATACACCCCCATATTTGAAGCACAAGAGAAAAAAGGGAAGCTATCCCCGTTTTGGGGGTAGCAGGAAGCAAACAGTAGGAAGCAAGTAGAGGGCAGTTGCTGGGTGTTAGAGGTTAGAAAGTTAGGAGTTAGAGGTTGAGAAATAATTTTCAATTTCCAATTTTCAATTTTCAAAAAATACAGACCTGGATACCCGTCTGCACGGGTATGACATCACAAAATACATAAGTTTTGTAATTTAAAATAAATTAAATCAAAACCTTGAAAACAATTATTTTACTGGTGTACAGATTTTTACCCCACTTCTACCAGCTAGACAGTGCGAGTTCGAACTGCTATACCCTGAACACTCTTTATCTATTATTTGCACCTGCACTTACTGGGGTGACTTATAAATTAGTTACTATACACGAACCATAAGCATCGCACTTCCCAATTACATCTTTTCCTGAAGAATCTTTAGTTGGGCATTCTGCATCTTTTTTATAAGCTAAACAAAAAGCGTCTGGGGTAATGCATTTAATACCATTTGAAACTTCAGGAGGAGTACAATTTAGTTTTGTTACATCTTTACGCTCGCATTGACCAAGCCCATTGCAAACTCCGTCAACATTCCCCGTGGAAGTTACTAATGTACAAGGGAATCTTGGACCATTTGGGCAGGCTGTTGTTACTCCAGAACCTCCGGCTGTTCTACCTGTAACACATTGATTTAAATCATTACAAAAACCAGAAACGTCTCCCGTTGAAGTTGTTATTGTACATGCCGAGTCTTTTCCATTCGGACAACGATTATTTTGTGATGCTGGAGCATTAGACTGTGTTGGTGAAGATCCTAGTAATTCAATATTTGGTATAGTAATACTTGTATTTCCTTTTATATCTAGAACATCTTGAACAAATATAATAATTCCCCAAACAGAAAACATTACAAAAAGTGTAATTAATCCCCAAACCATAAATTGCTTGCCATTCTCTACCCCTTTACCTGCATCTCCATTTCTCGCGGACCAAATAAAATTAACCATACCCCAAAGAAATACAACAACTGCAAGAGTGAATGCTAAAAAGCCTAGGGACTTTACAACACCAGTTGCTAATGTGTCAGCCAAAGTAATAAGAGAGCCAAAATTCAAATCTGTTGCTGCAGCGTATGAAATATTTGGAATAATTATTAATAAAGATAGAGTTGCGAAGATTTTAGTTTTCATAATTTATTGAAATATTTGATTAAAAGTATTACGAAAAGCAAAAGCAATTCCGAGTACTAACATTAAAATAATTGTCCAAACAAAAGAATACCAAAGTCGCTCGCGCGCATACTTTAGTTTTTCTGGATTACCTTGGGCTTGTATAAATAGAAATCCCGCCCAAACCCAAGAGCCAATAAGAACTGGGATCATTATCCATCTCATAGACAATTGAAAAAGAAGAATACCAACATCATAAACACTATTAACTACTAGCGGATTAGGCAATCCTGCGGCATAAGAATGTAATATTCCAAAAACAGGCGTATCCTCTATTAGAGAGGAGAACCTCCCGAAAAAAGTACGATATTCTTGTGTAACAAAAGCATTCCAAAATGCCATAGCAAGTCCTCCAATAAAAAGTATAGCAACAACTATACTGGTAACGATTACCCCCAATTGCTTCTTTGTTGATTCTAGAACTGCAGGCTGATCTTTTGCTGTTAATCCCCTAACTCCAGCCCATACAATTGCAATAATAGCAAAGAAAGCAAGAAGCACGATAGACATGACAAAAACATCTTTTAAAAGTGGAAAAATATCTAAAATAGAACACGCTGAGGAACCTCCGCATCTAGAATCTCCCGCCAATGGCTTACTAAAATCCAATGCAAAAGCTGATACTGGCACAATTACACTCAAAAAAAGTATTGCATTCGTTAGAATTGTCACCCTCGCGAAGGCGGGGATCCAGTGCCTGGTATTGAGAATAAATATTTTTAACCTGGATTCCCGCCTCCGCGGGAATGACACAAAATACTTTTGAAAGAAATTTGTTAAAAACAAATGAAATATTTTTAATATTTTAAGAAAAGATTTTATTTTCATATTATCTATGAGTATACATGTCTACCATGCGAGAAACAAAATCCGATACTGCGTCATTTATCCCCTGCTTACCACTTGTAATACTATAAAACATTTGTGCCATAAAACCGTCTGTTGTTAAGACATTTATATCATACCAACCACGAGAAATTAATAAACTATTCATTAACACTTCATTTATTGCTAGACCAGGTGTTGAGAAATAATCAATACGTGCTGGAGTTGCTCCTACAATACTTGCTAATTGTGGAGACCAATCTTTACCAGAAAAAGCGGACTCAACAGCATATGCTCCGGTTATATTTTTTGCTTGACGCATTGTAGCTATTCCATATAATCTCATCCCAGTTGAAAATGTACCATATCCACGGGCCTGTGGTAAATAAGTCATGTCTATATCCATTTTTGGATTTTGAGAACGAAGCACGGGAAATTCTCCAGCATAGCCAATATACATTGCAAGCTTTTCTGCAACGAAGGCATCCGTTGCATTTCCAGAAAATTGATTCCACGCATAAGTGATTTTCATTGGATCAGAAAACTCTGTAACAAATCGCATAATATTTGAGAGTGGTTGCACTTGTGAAGTCTCATCTATTGGATTATTTGCCAAGAAATTATAAGAAACTGTTCCGTCTGCTCTATAATTTACAAGTGCTGGAATTTGCTTAAGTTGTGTAACCATTGCCATGGCTATATCTTTCATATATGGAACAGTGGCAGTACCTAATGCAATACCACTTTCTAAAAAGTTTCCGTTGCCATCTTCTACGGTTAATTTTGGAACTATTTGTGTTAGCTCATCCCAATATGCTGGCGGACTAAGTATTCCATGTTTTGCAAATAATGTTCTATTGAAAAATAATACTGTTGGCTCTACAGCAACTGGAAGAGCGAGCGCTCCAAATGGAGTCCAAAATATTCCAGCTCCATTAATATATGTATTTTTATAAGATGTCTCTGTGAAAAAAGATGGAGAAAAATCAGAAGTAGCAGTGGGGAATATCGCGAGTCTTGCTTGTTGTGAAAGAATAATTTGATACGGTGCAAGAATCAAGTCCGGCCCAACACCTGAAGCAAGAGCTTCAACTAGTTTATGTTCAAACTCTGCCGGAGCAACATATGTATAATTTATGCGATATGTTTTTGCTTTGGCATTAAATGGCTGAATAACATTGGACATTTCTGAATCTGGAAAAACTCCCCACATAGCAACGTCTCCTTTGGGGGCATTAGATGAAGACTTTCCAATAGGTACACGATCAGAGAAAATAAGTATTGCGAGTAATGCTGCAAAAATACTCGAACCAAAAATAATTTTTCGTAACATATAGATAGTATACAGTAACCAGTAAGCAGTGGGCAGTGGACAAGGTTAGCTTACAATTGGAAAGTAATATTGAGATTTAGTCCATAAAGTCTGTAAAGTCCATAAAGTCAAAAGTGAATACAATACAGGGGGTGGCCTTCGGCCACCCCCTGTATTTACTTTAAGGACTTTATGGACTTTTGACTTTACGGACTCTGTTGGACTTTCAACTCGCTTAGCGTTTAAACGCTAAGCGCTATAAACGCATAATGATAATCCCCTGCATGCAAACGCTTCAACATTCTAAATCCATTTTTTGAAATTAATTCTTCCGCTTTTTCTTCCGTTACAACATGGTCTTTGTGTGGACCAATTCCTTTATGGGAACTTGACCAATCAACCACGAGTAATTGCCCTTCTGGTTTAAGTAAAGTGGCGACATTTTTAAGAGCAGATGGAATATCTTCTAATTGAAATAAAACATTAGACATCACTACTGCATCTAAACTATATTTATCTATTGGTGTAGTTTTTTCTATATCAGACCAAATAACATCAACATTCATAATATTTTGTCTCTCCAAAGTAGATGCGAGGGTGTGTAATGCTTCGCGATGAATATCTAATGCATACACTTGACCAATCTCACCTACTTCACGAGCAAGAGCGATAGTGTAAGCCCCAGTGCCACAACCAATATCGCAAACCTTACTTCCAGGTTTTAAATATAAATCACGAACGAGTTGAGTGGGAGTGAGGAACATGTAAATAGTATACAGTAGGCAGTAAGCAGTTGGCAGTGGATATGATTAGTCCATAAAGTCGAAAGTCTTTAAAGTTTATAAAGTAAATACAGTACAAAAAATACAAAGACGGCCGCTTCCTCGATTTTGTGATTACACTACAGCGTGGCAAGCACGACCATTCTAGTGTAGAAAAAATAATTAATAAACAAGCGAATCGTACTGTAAAAAACCAGAAGAATCTGAATTAACACCACTTCCGGAAGTATCTGTTCCTCCTGTTACCTCTACTGAGGTTACAGTTCTATCTGTAACACCAACAGAACCAGTAGTCTCATCATATGAGTAACCATTTATTCCTCCTCCAGAATTTACACTTGAACTACCCGAGGCACAATTTCCAAAATCATCAGGATAGCCATTTCCAGTACCACAACCATAATCAGTAGAACCACCAGTCGTTGCTCCGCTAGAAGAAGGGTTCTCGGAACTTCCTGATACACAATTTCCAAAATCATCAGTAAGAACACCAGGGCCACAACCAGAATCAGTGGTTGATGATCTATCCGCCACACACATACCACCGCTACACTTACCTGCTGTCGCACCCGTTCCGCAAGTTTCTCCATCTAAAAAGTTAGCTTGCGCTGGATCGGAGCTATAATAACATTCGTCATCTGCTACCAAAGATACATCTACAACACATCTAGCGTTTTTACATTTACCTGAATAAGATCCTGAACCGCAACTTTGTCCGTCTAAATAGTTTGGTTGTGAAGCACTATAATAGCATTCGCTATTTGAATCTGATCCAGCACTTGATCCAGCTAAATAATTTGCTAATGCTGCATTTGCTGCATTTTGACATAATGTAGGATCAGCTCCAGGAGCAGACGCACATTGTTGTGCTAAGGCATCCGCTTTAGCTTGAGTGTTTATACTTCCAGCGCCAGCACCATTAGCATTCGTTCCCTTACAAACTTTGTTTGAAGCATTGGTTCCTACACAAGTAAGACCCAAGGCACACTGAGATGTATCAGAACAACCTCTACCAGCTTGTATTTTGGTTAAAGGAACCCCTGTTTGAGGATTGACACAACGTCCACCACTAAGAACTTCTGGTGGAGGACAACCACCAATAACTCCCGCACTTGTATCGTTAAGACCATTTCCTCCACTTTGAATAAAGTTTAGAGAAGGAACTATTATTGTATTTTCTCCTTGTATTTGGAATACATCTTGTGCGAATTTAATTATTCCCCAGATAGAGAACATTACGAAGATAGCTATTAAACCCCATTTCATGAATTGTGTACCTTTTTGTATTCCTTTACCTTCGGCCCCTTGTCTTGCTGACCAGATAAATTGAACTATACCAAAAAAGAAAGCTACTACGGCTAGTGTAAACAACATATAGCCAGTATTGCGAACTACTCCATTTGCAAAAGAGAGAATAAGTGTGTTTAGATTATCAAAACCTGCGGTACCGCCTAGGGCGAAGGAGATAGCTGGGGAAAGGAAAGTTAATAAAAAAAGAACACGAATAAAATTTCTAAATTTAATAGTTGACATATAAGCAAGTGTATCCCCTACTTGGCATAACGGTCAATGGATAAATGAGATTTAACAGTGTATAGCGGAAAGTAGTTTTTAGTTTCGAGAAAACACGAATGTACTAAGTGGCATTCAAAATTTCTTTTCTTTTTGCTTTTTCATTTTTAGGACACGTGTCATTTTGTTGCCCGCCTTGCCGGCGAGGCAGGCTACAAAATGCACTTCAACTCGACTACCCGTCTCCGTTAATTCCTAAAAATGGAAAAGCGGGGTTTGTTTAAATACAAATTTCTGTATTTGTATTCTCTATCTTAGAAAGTCAGAAATTGATGGAGCATTTTTAATAAACAACTAAACACCAAACTTGCTAGTTAGAAAGCCAGAAATTATTCCAGATGCGAGGCGCATCAGATTTTTACGACTAAAATGTACAAGTCGTACTTTGCGGGAGTAAAAATCTGATGCAACAAAGCAGATGGGATGATTTATGGCTTTATAACAGATTGAAGGAGGCCACACTATCACCCTCGCGAAGCTTCATTATGCGGACGCCCTGCGTATCTCGTCCCAGAGTCGGAATTGAAGAAACCTCAGTTCTAATTACTTGTGAATCTTTTGACACTGCGAGCAATTCCTCATTTTCAGAAGTTACCACACGCGCAACCATAAGTGGTCCAGTCTTTGCTGTAACTTTCACAGTTTTAATTCCACTTCCACCACGCTTTTGTGTTTTATATTCAGAAAGTTTTGTTTTCTTTCCATAACCATTGGCAGTTACTACCAATAACTCCGCTCCTTTTATACCCTCTAAAATTTTATCTGCCGCAACAATTGCGTCCCCTTTATCTAACTTCATTCCAATAACTCCAGCTGCTGTTCTCCCCATCTCACGCACATCTGTATGATTGAAACGAATTGACTGTCCACCCTCTGTTGTCAAAATCACATTATCCTCACCTGTCACAAACATTGCCGCCAATAATTCATCTTTATCTTCCAAACGAATTGCAATAAGCCCACTACGACGAACTTCTTTGAAAGAATCCGCGGCGGATTTCTTCACTGTTCCTTCTTTTGTAATCATCATTAATGAAAGTCCCTGTATAGCCTTCACATCTTTTGGCATTGGAAGAATAGATGTAACTTTTTCACCATCAGTTAATTGAATGAAATTCATAATACTCTTTCCACGTGTCGCGCGCTTTCCTTCTGGCAAGTCATACATTTTTATTTGATACGCCTTTCCTTTATCTGTGAAGAATAGTAAATCAGAATGTGAAGAAGTAGTAAGAGACATCGTAACGAAGTCCTCTTCTTTTGTATTCATATCCACCACACCCACACCGCCACGTTTTTGTGTTCTAAATTCACTTGGGTCTGTACGTTTTACATAACCGCCTGACGTATAAACAAGTACTTCTTCTTTATCCGCAATTAAATCTTCTGGATTAAATTCCTTAGCTTTATGTTTTACAATTTTTGTACGACGCTCGTCTCCGTATCTTGCTTTAATATCTTCAAGCTCATCTTTAATTATAGAAAGCATTTTCTTTGGTGAAGAAAGTATTGCTTTTAATTCTGCAATGAGCGCTTGTACTGCTTTCAAATCTTCTTCTATTTTCTTTCTTTCAAGTCCGGCCAAGCGTTGCAATTTCATTTCGAGAATTGCAGTTGCTTGAATATCTGAAAATTTAAACAACTTCATCAATTGAGTATGCGCATCTGGTGTATCTTTTGACTTCTTTATAGTCTTTATAATTTCATCAATATGGTCCAACGCTTTTTTAAGACCAAGTAAAATATGCTCTTTCTCAAGAGCGCGTTTCAAATCAAATTCTGTACGACGACGCACAACTTCTTTTCTATGACCAATGAATGATTCAAGTGCGCCTTTTAATGAAAGAGTTTGTGGCACACCATCAACAAGAGCAACCACATTATAGTGGAAAGTAGATTCAAGTTCTGTATGCTTATATAAATAGTTAAGAACTTTTTGTGGTTGAGCTCCACTCTTTAAATCTATAACGACACGAATATCTTTTGTGGATTCATCGCGAAGCCCTTTTATTCCTTCTATTTTTTTCTCCCTTACCAAGTCCGCGATATTTTCTATTAAATTACTTTTTACAACACGAAATGGAATACTTGTGATAATAATTTGGAATTGTCCATTTTTTGTTTCAGAAATTTCTGCTTCCCCTCGCACAACTACACCACCACGGCCTGTTGAAAGCGCAGCGCGAATGTCTGATTGTCCAAAAGCAATTCCTCCAACTGGAAAATCTGGTCCCTTAACGTATTCACACAAATCTTCCATCGTCGCGTGAGGATTGTCTATTAAATGTGTTGTCGCATCTATGACTTCTGTTAAATTGTGTGGCGGAATATTTGTTGCCATTCCCACCGCGATACCAAGAGTTCCATTTAAAAGTAAATTAGGCACAGCTGTTGGAAGAACAAAAGGCTCTTTTTTTGTACCATCATAATTCGGTACCATAAGCACAGTATCTTTTTCAATATCACGCATCATTTCCATAGAAACTTTTGACATCTTCGCTTCTGTATAACGATAAGCAGCCGCGCCGTCCCCATCAAGTGAGCCGAAGTTTCCTTGACCCATTACAAGCGGATATCTATATGAAAAATCTTGTGCAGATTTAACCATCGCATCATAAACCGAAGCATCTCCGTGTGGGTGATAATTACCCAGCACCTCTCCAACAATTGTCGCTGACTTTCTAAATTTTGCACCTGCTGTGAGGCCCATATTATTCATCGCAAATAAAATACGACGATGCACTGGCTTTAAACCATCACGCGCATCAGGAAGTGCACGAGATGTAATAACACTCATCGCATAGTCAAGATATGCTTCACGCATTTCCTCTCCGATGTTTACTTCCTTCACTCCTGTACGAACTGCGACCGCTTCCCCTGTTCCGTCAGCTGATGGATCACTTTCTTCTGATTTTAGAGTCTTTTTAGCCATAAATTATGTAAAATATATTTTTTAAGTATAGCATAAAAGTGTACTAGATACTAGACTTTAGACATTAGATTTTAGATTAAACAAATAGAAATTATGAAGCGTAGCCGAAGGCCACGCTTCATAATTTTCATTAACTATAACCGTCAATTAAATTCCAGCTGAATTAATTAACTTCAAAAAAGCGAATTCTGTTTGTGGAGTAATTGCATCAAAAAAAGGTTCCATTTTATTATCATACATAACGTCTTTTAAATAATGATCTCTAGCATATTGGAGATGTTGAGAAGTAAATTTTTCATCTCCTTTCATTCCAAAATAACATTTCAGTTGAGACATACGCTCCATTATTTCAATTGGACGCTCAAAATCAAATAGATATTTGATTATGACTCCTGCCTCAGACTCAGACATTTTAGGAAATTTTTGTAGTAAATGTTTCTCCACATCCAAAGGAGAAATAAAAGCTGGGGTAAATCTATTTCTTAAATATGTAGAAGCTTTTAAATAACGAAAAACGTGCCCCTTCTCATGTGCTTCAATTAAAGATCGTTTTCTTATTTCATTTTCAGTTAATGGGTCTGTCGTTGGCCGATACGTTCCAATTTCTATATCCTGTCTGGTGGCATCGCTTTTAGAGTTTCTATAAAACACCACGCCCGAAGCACTAACATCTTTATTTCTGTCTATCCTTGTAACTGTTTTTTGCATTTCCAAATCTTCGTTCAGTTCATCTTCAAGTTCTTTTCTAGATTTTGGATTATAAACAAGTGGAATTTCTTGATAGTTGTTTAAAATTTTACCAACTGTTGGCAAATCTTCTTTGGAAACTCTCTTCATAATCATAATTGGATGTTCTACCAACCATTTTTCATTCATTTCCAACAAATCTAAAAGTTGTTTTCGAATAACTGGATTTTGCATTCTAGAAAAAAGTAACTCGGAATAATTTCCCTTAAAATTTGCCTGCTCATTTATTGGGACAGTTCTCTCCACCTGCTCTACTGGTTTAATTTCTTCAGGTTTTCTAATATTTAAATTTGCTCCATTTTCGAAATCTTTATACATATTTTTAACTATTTACTAGTATTCACATAAACATCTTTTCCATAAAGTAATGACGAGCCACTTTTCCCAATTTCTCCAAAGCGAGTTTTTGCTTCAGAGAAAAAACTAGAAACAGTTTCCGTTGGCGAAGGAGCTGGCTCAGAAGTTTTTTCTACAACCAAAGATTCCGTTTCTTTTTGAACATAAACATCATGGAAATATCCATAATCATAATATAAAATTAAAAACGCCATGAGTGCTGTAATTGCCCCAGCAAAAACTAAAGCGTGCAATTGTTGAATGCGAATATCTTGTCTTCGTAAATGTAAAACATAACCACGATATGTAAAATTTGGAAGTTTGAATGCTGGAAGTTTCATAAATACTATTATACAGCTATTAACCTTTAGCTGGTAGCGAATTAAGAAGGTGTCCGCTTCGCGGACACCTTCTTAATTTTAAAATCTCTATATAAAACACAATCAGTCAGATTGCCTTAGATACGAGGCGCAACAAAATTTTGGAAAGAAACGTACTTAATAGTACGGTGACTGACAAAATTGAAGTTGCAACAAAGTAGATGAGGCGATATCACTGATTCTGTTCTACAACTCAACAAATAGGACCACTTCGCCCAATTTGGAATCAATATCTTTCTTCTTAATAGTCAATTTCTCCACTGGGTCAATTTTTTCTGAGCCTGCTTCTTTCAAAAATATTGGGAGTGATTGCTCATTGTAATCCATCGGAATAATAAGTTTTGGTTCAAGAGAAACGGCGAGCTTGTGCGCATCATATGGATTAAGTAAAAATCCATCTTCTCCGACTGGAATAAATAATACATCTGTCTCATCAATTATTTCTTTATGTGTTGGGTCAAGTGCTACGGAAAGTGCTCCTAGGAAAGTTACGCGTATGCCATCAAATGTAAAAACATAACTTGTGTTTTGATATTCTTTTTCTGACTTTCCATCTTTCAATTTAGTTTTTGTCCCAAATCCTTTTATAAAAACATCTTTCACTTCATATTCTCCAGGACCATTAATTATGAAAGGAACTTTCTCTCCATGAGTTGTTTGCTCACTACCATTATAGTCAGGATGATTAGTTGTAATTAAACAAACATCCGCCCCATATTTAGCAACCTTTCCCTTTCCATCTTTAGAAACTGGATTAATGGCAAAAGTTGTATCCCCCACTTGTAATTTAAAATGCTCTCGCCCGAAATATGTAATTATCATGATAAATAATATTCTACCATAATTTTTAATTTTTAATTTAAAATTTTTAATTAAAACTACAAAACAAGTATTTTATATTTCCAAGGCCTTGCCTTAGAAAAATTGTCTAGGCCGGACCTAGACAAAAACAATTTGACATAAAACAAAATAAAGCCTAGTCTTATGACTAAATTGCAACCACTCGGAAGCAAAAAATGTTCAACCAACTGGAGACAAGCAATGAAACAATTACAACAAATTGTTTATGATGGCTCAGTGCATGGCCCAATACGTCCAGGTGTCGCCCGTTTTTTGGCGACCATGGAAGTGTTGTTGGCCCAACATCACCACGAAATGGGTCAAGGATGGGCTGTTGTTCTTGAAAAAAATGAACAAGATGGGCCAGGAATGCCATTTTTATGCACCATTATCGGCAACGTGTTACTGCTGGTACCAGAGCCGACACACAACCTGGTCGTGTGGTTCAAAACAAAGGATCCCAATGGAAAAAAAGTTGACATTGAGTTCAATGTTGCCGTTGAGAAAAAAATCTTCGAAAAATATGAACCCGGGGAGCCTATTTTGATAAACTTCCTCGTCAGTGAAGATGTGGGAATAATTTCTGTCGAAATAGCGTGAGCGACTCGACAAATTTCCCACCCATCCCATCAAGCTGTTCGGCAACCCCGACGGCTTTTTGTTTTTATGTTTAACCCCGTCTATTCGTATTTTTTTGAAAATTGGAAATTGAAACCCGCCTTACCGGCGAGGCAGGTTGAAAATTATTGCAGTTATTACCACTGCTTACTTAAATTTAAAGACACTGGATTCCAAATCAAGTTTGGAATGACACAAATTATAGTTTCGCAATTCAAAATTACCTATATACTTCGTGAGTTCCAACATCCATAAAATATGTTTCCGTCTTTCCTATCTTTATAACAACTCTATATGAAAAATTTGCAGAAAAAGCATGATATATTTTCATCTTTCCATGCAATTTATGCAATTTTAAAATCTCGTCACTCTTACCTTTCTCATATAATTTAACAGCTCGCAAAATATCATCTTGCACTGCGTCTTCACATTTTTTAAGAGAGCGCAAAAATCTTGCAGTGTAAAAATACTGCATATTAAAACTTTTTAAGTAACTTTTTTAAATCTCCTTTATAAACTCTTCCCTCTTTAATATCTATTTCTGCTTCACTTAATCTGGCAAGAACTCTTTCTTCTTGTAATCTTCCTAAAGCATAACGAACTAAGTGAGCTTTTGATTCACTTGTTCCCAATTTTAATTCTTCATCAATGAAAAATTCTAAATCTTTTGTGATTGGTACAGTTATTGTTGTCATGTACTATATTATAGTACTATAGTATAGTACTAGTCAAGCAACCTTGTATTCAAACTATCCCTCCTTGCCTCCACTTTATGGACTTTCAACTTTATGGACTTTATAGACTATATATAGTAGTATTACAAACAATCTATTAATAGATAACGTTCTAGTGTAATCCCCGAGTATGCATAGCAAATGATATTTGGAGCCTAGACCGATGTGGAAATCCCACTTCGTGTGGGAAATTATTTTTTTATGACAGACGAAACAACAAATATTCCTACTGAAAAAGTAGCGAAAGTGAGTGTAGAAAGTACCATAGTTGGTGCTGATGCAGTATTAGTAAAACAAGATGACATCGTAGAAGGCGCAGTTATTGCTATTGAAAAGGCGGCATTATATGTAGACCTTGGCCTTTCTGGAACAGGTATCATTTATGGTATCGAATTTATGAATGCGCGCGATGTTATCAAGCGTATAAATATTGGAGATACAATTTCTGCAAAAGTTATTTTGCGTGAAAACCCAGAGGGTTATGTAGAACTTTCACTTAAGGAAGCTCGTCAGGCTCTTATGTGGAGTGATGCAGAAGCTGCTATCAAGGATAAGCGTGTTATGGATCTTGTTATTAAAGATGCAAACAAGGGTGGACTTATGCTTGATTGGCAAGGCTTGGCAGGTTTTCTTCCAGCTTCACAACTTAAGGAAGAAAATTATCCTCGTGTAGAAGACGGTGATAAAGATAAAATACTTCGTGAACTTAAGAAATTAATCGGAAAGAGAATTTCTGTTTCTATTATTAACGCTCTTCCAAAAGAAGGAAAACTTATTTTCTCTGAAAAGGAAAGTGGTAGTAAAGAAGGTAAGGAAATTGTCGCTGGTAATTTCATCGTTGGAGATGAAGTGTCAGGTACAGTAACTGGCGTTGTAGAATTTGGTATCTTTATCAAATTAGATGACGGCGTAGAAGGATTAGTTCACAAATCAGAAATTGATTGGGGACTAGTTGAAGATACAAAAGCCTATGCTCGTGTTGGCGATAAAGTAAAAGCAAAAATTATCGAAATTAAAGACGGCAAGATTTCACTTTCTATAAAAGCTCTTAAGGCAAATCCATGGAAAGAGGCTGCTAAGAAATATAAGAAAGGAGATGAAGTACAAGGTGTTGTTATTAAATTCAACAAGCATGGTGCGCTAGTTTCTATTGAAGAAGGTGTGGCGGGACTTGTACACGTTTCTGATTTCGGAGATGAAGAAAAGTTGCGTACAGCACTTTCACTTGGAAAGCGTTATACATTTTCTATCACCCTATTTGATGCCAATGAAGAAAGAATGACATTGTCATATGGGGAGAAGAAAGCATAAATAACAGTTTCAAGTTTTTAGTTTCAAGTTTCAAGTAAAATACAAATACTAAAGCGCGGCCCCTTCGGGACCGCGCTTTAGAGTTTTTACATAAAAAAAGGCCCGTGCGCAATGGCGGGCCTTTTCAAGTAAAACAAATCAGATACTTAGGCATTCTTATGGGTGCCTATCTTGTACTCTTTGCCATCATGGGTAATGGCGTCGTGGGCAATGATATTTTCGTCGCCGGCTTCAGCAACAAAAAACTCAGTCTCTCCCAAACTTGCTGGCAATGGACGCCCTTGGTTTAATGCCTCCAACGCCAGACTTATGATGTATTGTGCGATTTTCATAATTTATGTTCCTTTCTATATTTTATTATATAGTAATAATGCTACTTTGTCAATATTTTTTTAAAAGCTTCTCGAACGGCATTTTCAGCAGAAGCCATGTCAGTTTCTTCCGCCATATCAGTACTACTATCCCCTATTTCTATTCTTCTTGATCTACCAAAATCAATAACATACCAATTACCATTTTTATCAACCATAATATTTCTCGGACTCAAATCCCTATGAACAATCTTCTTTTCTTTATGCATTCGATCAATAAATTCTCTCATGCGAGAAACCACATCATTAACGTCTTGCCTTCGTATCAACTGTGCTATTTCTTCCGTCTTTTCTCGCCCTTCCATTATTATATTTAAAGAATAACCATCTATTTTTTCCATACCAAAGCATGATCCAAAATCTGACATATGATCAAAAAATACATCTGGAACACGAATACCTCCAACATTAAATCGATGCATGTCGCTCAAATAGGAACACTCATCAGAAAAATTATTTCCATGTTCTCTCATCATATCTGGGTGAACTAAATACTTTACACAGACATGTTTTGAATATGGCATCTCATAAACATGGGCAACGGAACCATTCCCTAGAAAATAATCACCATTACCAAAAGTAGTTTCAATTTCATGAATAACTCCTCGAACTTCTTTTTGTATTTCTGTATTTTCTATTGAATGAATTCTAGTAAAAACTTTTTCTTTCGCTATGGCTCTCCTATTCAATACATCTTCTACACTTTTTACAGCATCAACAATATCCATTTCATCAGTTTTTTCTCTCCATGCAACACGAAGAGCTGCTGGTAATTTAAGAAAAAGCTCTTCGAGTCTGTCTTCTGTATAAACCTCTTGAGTAAAGTTAGGAGTTTCCATAAATTAATTATATTTCTCCATCGCTTTCTGATACCCCACTTCCGAGATAGTGCGTATCGAACCTAACACATTCGTTGAAATAACTTTCATTGAAACAATTTCGTCTTCTGACATTCTACCTAAAACATATTTTGCTGTCTCTTCACCTGTTGGGGTGTTCACTGTTCCGTCTTCATTTAATTTCGCTACACCGATGCGAATACGAATAAAATCTTTTTTACCGAGAGACTCAATAATACTTTTCACTCCATTATGCCCACCATCTCCCCTGTCATAAGAAATGCGAATACTACCAATTGGTAAATCTTTATCGTCATAAATCACAACCAATTCTCTATCTTCATGATATTTAAAATATTCTGAAACAGCTCGTCCACTTTCATTCATAAAAGTAGTCGGTACAAAAACTTCGCAACTTGAAATATTTTTTACATCTTCTTCTATATGTGAAAGCACAACACGCCCAGCATTGTGGCGTGTATTTTCGTATTCCTTTCCAGGATTTCCCAACGGGACAATGGTGTATATCATGTCTATAGTTTACCATATATGAGTTTTTACTTACATTTAAATAATGTATACCCTATTCCCGTTGAATTTTTAATTTAAAATTTTTAGTTTTTAAACAGATACGTATTGTATTTTCATTAAAAATTAGAAATTAAAAATTAAAAATTATTTTATGTTGCATAACATAAAATCTCTCTATATACTGACAAACATAATGATGAATTCTTTACTTCAGTCCATACTCGATTCATTCACAGATGTAACACAGAATCCTTTCTCTATAGTTATATTCTTTTTACTTGGCGCATTCATTATCGCTCTTGTTCTCGCTATGTTTTTTCCTATATTCCGCCTGCTACTTATTCGCTTAAAACTTTTAGCAGAAGATGAGAAGCCTTCATCAATGCTTCTTTGGTTTATCGCAGTTATAATTGTTGTAAAATTAATTCAAGCCTTCCTTATTCAACCATTTATTGTAGATGGTGGGTCAATGCTTCCAACTTTTCACAATAAAGAATTCCTTTTAGTAGATAAGCTTTCATATTTAATTGGAAAACCTGCCCGTGGTGATGTGATGATATTTAAATTTTACGAAGGAACGGCTAATCAATACACTGGAAAATATTTAATCAAACGTGTTATGGGATTACCGGGCGACCGTATAGTTGTAAAAGATGCCGTTACTACTATTTACAACTCACAAAACCCAAATGGATTTATTTTAGATGAATCATTTGTAAAAAATAAAGACCCATTAAAAAATATTGACGTAACATTAGATTCTACCCATTACTTTATGATGGGAGATAATAGAGCCGAGAGCTATGACAGTCGCTCATGGGGAGCGCTTGATGAAAAGGACATTAGAGGACAAGTTCTATTGCGAGTATTACCATTTTCACTTTTCGGTTATGAGCCTGGGCAATTCATATATAAACAATAATTCTATGAGTAACGAAGAAACAAAAAAAGAAATAAAAAAAGAAGTTCCAACATCATTAAAGGGAATGGACGATCTTTTCGATGAACAATATTATGCTTTCCAAGGACTTTTTGAAAAAGCACAAGAGGTCGCTGTTTATTATGGATTTAAACCAATAGAAACTCCCCTACTCGAACAAGAAGAGGTTTTCGTTTCAGCAATTGGTGAAGGAACGGACATCGTTGACAAAGAAATGTACACCTTTAAAACAAAAGGTGGTGAGCGTCTTGCTGTTCGCCCAGAATATACAGCAGCTGTCATGCGCGCATATTTGGAACACGGCATGATGAATATGCCACAGCCAGTTATGCTTTATTCATACGGTCAAACTTTTAGACATGACAAGCCACAACGTGGACGCTGGCGACAGTTCAGACAATTTAATTTGGAAATATTAGGAACAACAAAATCAATTGCTGATGCGCTTATTATTCGTACCTTGATGACTATTCTTGAAGAATATGGATTTAAAGATTTGATAATTGATATCAATTCAATGGGTGATAAAGAGACCCGTCCAGCGTTTATAAAAGATTTAGTAAATTACTACAAAAAACATTTAGATGTTTTGTGTAAGGATTGTAATGAAAGAATAAAAACAAATCCCCTACGTTTGCTTGATTGTAAACAACCACAATGCCAGCCATTAAAAGATAATGCACCGTCGTCCATTGCTTTCCTTTCAAATGATGCAAGAAAACATTTCAAAGAAGTTCTTCAATATTTGGAAGAAATGGGAATACCTTATCGTGTAAATAATTCTCTTGTCCGTGGACAAAGTTATTACACTCGAACTGTTTTCGAAGTGATAAAAGTTGATATCGGTGAAGATGGAAAAGAAAAAGAAATCACAATCACAGGTGGTGGTAGATATGACAATTTAGCAAAAATGATGGGAAGTAAAAAAGATGTGCCATCAGTTGGAACAGGGCTAAGTATGGAACGCATAATGATGTTTGATGAATGTAAAAAAATTGCTCCGAGAATTATGAAAACTCCAAAAGTATATTTTATACAACTTGGCTTCGAGGCAAAATTAAAAAGTTTATGCATTATGGAAGTATTGCGTAAGGCACATATTCCAGTTCATCAAGCTGTTGCCAAAGAAACATTGGGTGCGCAATTATCACTCGCTGAGAAAATGGAAATTCCATATTGTATTATTTTCGGCCAAAAAGAAGCCATGGATAATACTGTGATTGTTCGCAACATGAATACGCATTCGCAAGATACGGTAAAGATAGATGCGCTAAGTGATTATATAAAACACCTTAAGTAGTTCGAGCAACTTGGTTGCGAAGAGTCCGAGGCTAACAAGCCGAGGACTGCGAGTTTCAAGTTTCCAGTTTTTAGAAAATACAAAGCGAGCGAGCCTTCGGCTCGCTCTCTTTGTATTTTTATTAGTAAATGATAGTATTCACTTGAACCCATCAACTTTAGGAGATTCTCGTGGGAAACAAGCAAAAACCAAATTATTTAATGTGCGCATCTTGCTCAGGAAGATTGCGTGTGATTTTTATGGAAGGACTGCAGCCGAATTATGCACGTATGAAAAGGGTCCGTGCCATAAACGGAACGGCAACCTTTTACGGAAAGGTTGAATACGTCGCCAAATCCAAACCTTGCCTAAAAATAGAAAAAAGGAGACAAGAAAAATGGCCCGATGGAATGAGGTATCACTTCAGGCCACTGGACTGGAAGAAGAGTGAAATCCACTCAATCTACCTTTTGACAATGGGCGAATGGGAAGAAATATACAAAAAGAAAAAGATAAGGCAACCATTCTGAGACATTGGCCTCAGCAATTCCTCTGACCCGCCCACCGAGTAAAAGACCACTCCGGTGGGCTTTTACATTCTGGCTTTCATTTTAATAATTTATAGAATTAAAAACATAGAATCTTGCCCCATACTTCTTTCTCCTTACTCCTTCCCTGATTCTTGCTTCCTGCTTCTTTTCATGTTAGAATTGCACCTACATATGTCAAACACAAACGTTGAAGTCAAAAAGAACGCGAGCGAAAATGCACTTTCTTTAGTACGTCGTTTCCAAAAGCGAGTACAAGAGTCGGGAGTATTACCTCGTGTTCGTGGTATTCGTTACAATATTCGCCCACTATCAGAACTTAAAAAGAAGCGAGCCAAGCTAAAGAAACTTACAAATCTTGCAAAGTACGAACAGGACAAGAGAATGGGGAAGGTAGTGGAACGCAAAAAAGGTCGCCGATAATTAGAATTGCATATTGCACTTCATCTGCTTCGTTGTGTGAGATTTTTTCTCCTGCGAAGTACTACTTGTACATCTTAGTCTAAAAAATCTCACACGCCTCGCATCTAAAGCACAATTTGCAATTCTAAAAAATATCAAGTTGAAAGTCTTAAAGTCCATAAAGTCAAAAGTGAATACGCACACGTATCCCCTTTATAGACTTTGCGGACTTTTAACTTTATGTATTAGTCCGACTTTATGGACTTTCGACTTTATAGACTTTATGGACTAAACTATAATATATGGCAATCATAGAAAAAAATAACCTTACGATTATACGTAAAAATGGTTTGATACCAGATATCCCCTTTCTTGCTATTAAAGAGAAAATTCTTGGGAAGAATTATTCTCTTACTATTATTTTTTGTACACCAGAGGAATCTAAATTAAGAAATAAAACTTATCGCGATAAAGATTATCCAACCAATATTCTTTCTTTCCCTTTAGACAAAAATGAAGGTGAAATTTATATATCACTGGCAACCGCAAGAAAAGACGCGAAGAATTTTGACATGTCATATCAAAAATTCCTTCATCTCCTTATCATCCATGGAGTTTTGCATTTGAAAGGACACGAGCATAGTAGTACAATGGAGAAACTAGAAGACAAACATCTTCAAGAATTCTATTGTGGCAAATAAAACACCTGACTTGATAATTGGAATAGATATCGGAAGCTCGTATATTCGAGCTATTGGCTGTACCCATGAAGAAGATGTTCGTTTCCCTACTGTAATTTCAAGTTATAAAAAACCCATCGAAGGTATTGAGCGTGGAGTTACAACTGATAAAGAAGAAGTTACTCAAGCAATAATTGAAGCTGTAAATAAAATAGAAGATGAGGTCGGTAAATCTGCCACATATACTCTTGTCTCACTTGGTGCTTTGTCTCTTTCCTCACATCATGCAAATGGCCACACTCAAGTCTCTCGTGGAGACGCACAAGTTACTGATTTAGATATTGAAAACGCAATCAAAGATGCGACACGCGGAGTGCCAGATATAAGAAATAAATCTGTAGTTCATACTATTCCTATTAAATATAAATTAGATGGCAATGAAGTCTTAGGAGACGCTCTTGGTGTACGTGGAAATAGACTCGAAGTAAAAACACTTTTTGTTACTTACCCACTAAAAGCTATGAATCTTTTTAAAGAAGTTTTGGATAATGCTGGTATAGAAGTAACAGATATTGTTGCTGGCCCAATTGCCGAGAGTATTCCCCTTTTAACAAAAAAACAGAAAACTGCTGGCGCATTACTTTTAAATATTGGCTCTGGAGTAACTTCTATTTTGGTTTATGAAAATAATATCCCGCTACTTGTTTCTACAATTCCAGTTGGTGGAGATGACATCACAAAAGATATTGCACTTGGTTTAAAAGTAACACTGGAGGAGGCTGAAGAAATAAAATGTGGACGCACTTCTCCTCATCATTCTATTCGCAAAGTTGAAGAAATAATAGAAGCGAGATTAGAAGACCTTTGTGTAAAAATAAATAAAGAGTTGGACAGAATACATCGCCGAGAATTATTACCGGCTGGAGTTATTGTATGTGGTGGTTGTACTTCTGTCGCGCGCCTTGAATATGTTTTAAGAAATGAATTAAAACTTCCAATAAAAATTACAAGCAATGAACTTTCACGTTTAACAAATGATAAATTACGAGATACTAGCTGGGCTAGAGTTTACGGATTAACTTTCTTAGCACCAAATGATAAAGATATAGACGTATTCAAAGATCTTTTCACATCATTTTTTGCTAAAATAAAAAGAATATTTTCTCAGTTCATGCCGTAGGTGGAAGTTAGGGGTTAGAAGTTAGAGGTTAGGAGTAAACACAGAACAATACTTAAAAAGCTTTGCTTTTTAAGTATTTAACGCCTAACTTCTAACATCTAACTTCTAACGTTTTACCTCTCCAACGACACGAATTTTCTCTTTGCACAAGATGCCAGAACTTTGCTATAGTTTGTATATTAATCATCATATTTTTTTATCATCATGGCTAAAGTAAATCCAGAAATAGAAAGTTTTGCCCGTATTAAAGTCATCGGTATTGGTGGTTCCGGAAAAGGAGCGCTCAATCACATGATCAATTCAAAGCTTCAAGGCGTTGACTTCATCGCTATGAATACTGATACTCAAGATTTGCATCATTCACTCGCTGAAAAGAAAATTCATATTGGAAAAAATTTAACTAAAGGACTTGGTGCTGGTATGGATCCAGAAGTTGGAAAAAGAAGTGCAGAAGAAACTCGCGAAGAAGTTCAAGATGTTATCAAAGGGTCAGACATGGTTTTCATTGCTGGCGGAATGGGAGGAGGAACATGTACAGGGGCAGCACCTGTTGTAGCATCTATTGCAAAAAGTGAAGGCATACTTACTGTTGGTGTTGTTACAAAGCCATTCTTTTTTGAAGGAGCATCTCGCATGAAAATTGCAGAGAGAGGACTTGAAGAACTTGAAAAAGAAGTCGATGCACTTATTGTAATTCCAAACGATAGATTACTTTCTGTTATTGATAAAAATACATCAGTAAAGCAAGCTTTTGAAATGTGTGATGAAGTTTTGAAGTCCGCCGTAGAAGGTATTTCTGATATTATTCGCACTGCTGGAACTATTAACCTAGACTTCGCAGACATTAAACGTATTCTAAAAGACTCAGGAACAGCTCTTATGGGTGTAGGGCGCGGTACAGGCGAAAATCGCGCTCGTGAGGCGGCATCTGCTGCAATTAACTCCCCTCTACTTGATGTTTCAATTCATGGAGCAAAAGGTGTCTTATTTGCAATTTATGGAGCTGAAGATTTAGGAATGTTAGAAGTACAAGAAGCTGCAAAAATTATTACAGAATCAGTTGATAAAGATGCAAAAATTATTTTTGGTATTGCATCTGACCCAACATTAAAGAAAGATGAGGTTAAAGTTACAGTAATTGCTACAGGATTTCCTACGGGATTTTCAACACGAAGTGGATCATCACAAGATGACTTAGAAGATTCAAAATATGATGCTTCATTAATTAAACACGATACTTCAGTTTTAAAAAAGGAACATGTTAAAGAAGCTAATGATACAATAGATCAAACGACTTCACATCTACCGAAAGAAGAAAATCGCATAGATAACGGTGTTACAGCAATGGACACAGATACGAAAGAGGAAGATAAAAAAAGTAAGGATGCGGGAAAGAAACCGGTTTTCAAATTTGATGATGACGAGGATGATGATTGGGAAGCTCTTCCCCCATTCCTCCGCCGAAAAAAGTAAAACTAACAAAATTGCTTCATCTGCTTCGTTAGAAAGAATTTTTCTTTCGTCAACGTACTACCTCGTACGTCTCCTCATAAAAATTCTTTCTGCCTCGCATCTAAAGCAATTTTCTTAGTTTTCATAATTTAAAAGTCCTGCATTATGCAGGGCTTTTAAATTATTTTTTCCTTCTTAAAAAGGCGAATTTTGGTCTAATACAAAATAATAGTTG
>DOZK01000001.1 GCA_003518045.1 Candidatus Nomurabacteria bacterium | reverse complement strand
TGGGGTTTCGTAATTCACAGTAAGGTAAGGTACGAGAAGTTATGAATTACTTCATAGCTATCTCGTTTCCAT
The DNA here is from genome assembly GCA_003518045.1 of Candidatus Nomurabacteria bacterium. Lineage (GTDB taxonomy): Bacteria > Patescibacteriota > Minisyncoccia > Phycocordibacterales > UBA5272 > UBA11704. The sequence continues at coordinate 4,110 of DOZK01000001.1, read as the reverse complement.
TATTAGAACTAATTCTTTCCATAATCGCCATAACTTCGTCAGGATAACTTTCTACAACTGTTCCGTTATAGTGATAAAGTTTTTCTGCGGTATTTTTTCCGGCATAATAACGAGCAGTCTTAGCGTTCGCACCTCCTAAGTTTTTACCAAGAGATTCGATAGCATCGCCATAACTTTTAAAGTTATGTAATTTACATGATCCCCAACCGAATGGATTATTTCCACAAGCAGCTTTTCCACCAGAAGATTCACGTATAGCAATAGCAGGAAGTAATCTCCAATCTATACCATATTTTTCAGCAACTAAAACGAAAGTCAGACCTGTTCCTTCTAAAGGCATTGAACGATCCTTAAAATAAGTGTCGATTGCTTCTGCCTTCTTTTCGCGCACGTCATCTACACTTACTACCACCTGAGTTATAGGAGTAGAAGATAGAGAACCGATATGTGAGGATATTGCGGTACTTGGGATGGCCATGAATGGCACAAACGCAAGTACTTGGCTCACCTTGTATAAGTATTTTGTCATAGTTTTCCGATTACGCTTCGGAAACGTGAGATGTCTGGAAAAATAGTGAGTGAAAATTAAAATACCTTAGGTTTTTGGGATTTTTACTCTCGAAAACTTGAGGTATTTACACGTTCACTATTATGTGGTCATTGTAGCACTTCCAGAGGCCTTTGTCAAGGATTTTACCATGAAAATAGTCTATTTGTCAATAAAAATCATCACAAAAAGCCTTATTTATAAGGATTATTTGCAAAAGGACAAAAATGTGTTAAAATGAGCTAGTTTCTAATTTAGTGATATTTTTATTAGGTTTTCAGCATTTTGCTAAAAACTATTGGCTATTGGCTAATAACTATCCCCGGCCTTATCGTCTATCGGTTAGGACACATCCTTCTCAAGGATGGAAGCGGAGTTCGATTCTCCGTAAGGTCACCATTTAGTGCTAGCACGAGAAGGTAACTATATCTGCTGTCAAATTTATCGTTCTAATAACTAATGATTGTTTGTTATACTAATAGTAGTTATGAATGAATTTATAAAAACTTTTAAATATGAGAGTAGCTACTGGGAGTTTTGGGATTGGGCAAAATTTATAGTATCTATAATTATTTTTCTAATAATATTTTGTATTTTATTATTAGTAATTTTAGCTATTATAAAATGGTCTTTTAATTTTATTTTTTATTAAAAATGTCAAAAAATGAGAAAGATAAATATATTTTAATGTTACAGCTCTGTGGAAGAGTAAAAAATGAAAGGACTTCTTATGGTAAACTTCTTTTCCAAGAAAACCTTGTTGCTCATTCTGTTGTTGCAACCTTACATACAATTGCATTTTATATAAACTCTAAAAATACTTCTATTATACTAAATTTTGATTTAGATATTTTTGAAAATAAAGTTCCAACATTAGGAGGGTTAGCAAATATTTTATACCCATACCTTAAATCTTCCCCTAAGATAAAAACTAAAATAGCTGAATATATAAAATTAAGAAATAATATTACACATAACATGTTTTCAAAATATAAAACTATAAATAAAATAGATTTGGAAGCAAAAAAAGTTGTGATAATCGGAGAATCTATTATTAATTTGTTGAATGATTTACGAAATAAAATTAGAGACAATTAAAGTCTAATAAAATAACCTAAGTACCCACGAGAAGGGTTAAAATGATACACCAAAAACCAACAGACAACCTTTGTTCGGTAATGAACCCCTTTGGGTTCTATCACTAAAACGCTCACCAATTAGTGCTAGCGCGAGAAGCATTAAAATAGCTTTAATAAAAAGCAAATAAGCGTTACAATATATTTATTATGAACACTATAAAAATTTTAGGAATTGTTTTGCTTTCTATTTTTGGTTCTACTTATTTTACTTTTGCATCCATAGACAAAAACCTAAAATATGGACAAAGGAATAATGAAGTTATGGAACTGCAAGAGTTCTTAATAGATAAAGGATTTCTCAAAACAACACCAACAAACTTTTTTGGACTTTTGACCCTTAAAGCTGTCAAATCATATCAAGCAAACACGGGGGTTTCTCCTACTGGTTTTGTTGGTGTATTAACAAGAGAAAAAATAAATAATGAAATTGCTTTAGAGCTTGCAAGCTCTAACGAGGCAGAAATAAAAGAGACTGGGACTATAGAGCAGACTAAACTAATCACGACATTAGATGTTTGTAAAAATATTGAGGGTATCCAGACAAACGCTCCATCAGGAATGTTTCTTGATAATTTAGGAAGTTGTTTTTCTCAAACCACAAATCCACAACCAGTAACACAAGTTACAAATTCTAATACAGGAACAGTTTCAAATACTCAAACTAATTCCACACCAAATCTACCTTCTACACAAACCTCTTCATCTCCTATATGGAAAGAAGTAAATTTTGATACTCCTTACGGATGGTGTGGGCAACAAAACAGAGAAACATATCATAGTTTTTATTGTAGCAATATCAATCCGGGAGAAAAGTTTATTTTAACCATAAATGGATTTTCTCCTTTTACATTTATTGTTGATCGAGTTAACGGGAAGTATAGAGATTATTCTTTCGGACCTGAACCAGGAACTCTAAAATCAGATACAGAATATAATTATGAATTACGGTACGAAATGCCTGATAAGAATCTATACGCTATTAAAAAAGGTTCTTTTAAGACTTGCAGAAGTACTCCTTGTGAATAACAACTAATTGAATCAAAATTATGATTCCAGCAAATTCAATCAAACAGCATACAACTCTTAGAGATAGTAATGGAAACTATAGAATATATTTTGTTTATGAAGAAGGAAATGGGTTTAATTTTGAGTGCTGGGATTGTCGTGATGGATCAAGTAATTGTTCCCGTAAAGTAGGTGAGGCCAACTTGTCACAGCAAGAAGCTATACAAACCTATGAAGATCATTTAAAGTCTTGGGAATCTAACTAAACTTAGCATGCATGAGAAAGTGTATACTTTAGTTATGGGATACGTAAAATATTTTTTATCTTCAGTATTAGTTCTAGTATTAGTATCTTTTTTTACCTGTCTTTTACTTTTTAATTTAGTAAGTGATACCATTTACGCAGCACTCTTAACCCTACTAGTTTTTACAGGTTTTCTTATCTACTTTAAAGATTCTATAAAAGAATTTAACTTAAAAGAAATGAAAGTTGTTTTGGAAAAGAATCAAGATATAAAAAAAGAAATAGAAAAAACCACACTTGGTTTAGTAAAACTTTTAAGTAAGTTAAGTGTTTATTCCTCTGGTAGCTGGGTCAATAGAAAAGAATTAAATGATAGCATCGATTCTATATTAAATGTTATTTCTGTTGATAATACGGAGAAGGAAAGAATAATGAAGTTACCAAGAGTGATGGAAAAAATGATGAAAGATAAAGAACCTTTGACAAAAGAAGAACAGGATTTAGTTGATAATGTTTTTTCTTTGGAAGAAAAATAGTAGTCGCACGAGAAGGGCTAAAAATGTATACTAAAAATCACCAAACAAACCTTTCCGGGTAAGGAACCTACTAGTCTCTATCTGTTGAACCCTCACATCTACAAAAATGAGTCCCATTGTGGGCTATTTTTGTTATACAACCCTACACAAACTCTATTAATTAAATTCTTTTAGAAAATCCATAACTTCTTCTATTGTTGGCTTGTTCATATTGCTAACAAAATATTTTTCTATAAATATTGGTTTCTTGTTTATTTTATTAGATAAATCTATTACGGATTCTATAAATTGTGCTGGTGGTACATCAAAAGGAATAAGAGTCGTTAATAACATATAATCCATAAAAGATTCACAACTTTCTATTTCGACATTAAAGCTGTTTGATGCATTATCTAAAATATTTATAAAAGATGATACTGTTTTATCTTTAAATTTAAAATTCTTATTAAATGCAATTACAAAGAAAAATCTCATTTTATTATCCTTTATGCCGGACTCAGACCCAATGAAAGTTTTACTATCAAACAATGAATCACTAGTGGCTTCGACTTTTCCTTCTTTATCATTCCAGATAAACTTTTTATCAAAATTATCATTTTCAACAAAACCAAAATCTTCCCAAGTTCTAACTCTAAGTGC
>DOZK01000026.1 GCA_003518045.1 Candidatus Nomurabacteria bacterium | reverse complement strand
TTCTTTGCGTAATTGTTGCATTCTCCACACTTTCTTCTATTTTTTTAAACATGCTTTTAAGTTTTATGAGAAATACCCTTTACTAGAAACGTAGTTTAGCAAAAGTGGCAACTATTTTTTTGTATTAGCTCCACAAATACGACAGCTTTCTATTTATAGAATTTCTTAAGCAGTCGTGGTAAATCTTCTTTTGATATATCGCCAGAATCCAATCTTTCTAAAATTTCTTGTGGTGTGAGCCAATAATATTCTGTAAAATCTTCAGGATTATAATTTGGTACATTATTGCTTTCTATTTCATAAACAGTCATAAAAGCACTTACTCCATCATTTTGTTTGTTTAATTTTCCAAGAATTTTATATGGAATTTCTGTAACATCAATATTAAGTTCTTCACTGGCCTCCTTAATAAAAGCTTCTTCATAAGTTTCGCCACTTGATACATGTCCACCAACGCTCATGTCTAAAGCGGAGGGGAATAATCTTTTATTTTTCTGCCTGCGTGGTATCCAAAGTTTTCCTTCGCTATTTTTTATGAAGCAATTTATGACACGATAATTGTGTAGTCTTTTTGCATGGACTTCATTGCGAGGCATATTTCCAATTACCTCATCATTCTCATTTACTAAATCTAAGATTTCTTCTTGTTGCATATTTATTATTATAGCAAACAAAAAAAGACTGGGGCTTGACAGCATATACCAGAAGTATATACTTCTGGTATATGAAAACAGCAATGATTAATATAAAAACAGAGACTCACGTTAAAGCAGAGGCTCAAAAATTAGCAAAAGAGTTAGGTTTTTCCTTATCTTCTATTGTAACGGCATCATTAAAACAATTTATTCGCACACGCGAAGTGCAATTTTCTATGTCTCATAAAATGACACCATATCTTGACGGAGTTCTTAAACAAGTGGAAAAAGATGTGAAAGCTAATAAAAATATCTCTAAAGGTTTTACCAGTGTTAAAGATATGGACTCATATTTAGATACGCTTTAAAAAGTTATGAGAACAATTATTCTTCATAAACATTTTGAAAAGAGATATTCGAGACTTTCTCAAAAAGTAAAAGAATTATTTAAAAAACGAAGGAATATATTTATTGATGATCCGACTAGTCCTATTCTTAGTGTCCACACACTTCACGGTGAATATGGCGATTGTTTAAGTTTTAATGTTACAGGAGATATTCGTGTAGTGTATAAGGAAATAAAGAAAGACATTTTTGTTTTTATAGATATTGGTACGCATAGTGAACTCTATTCATAATTTGTTACACTATTAATATGAAAATTACGATTTATACAGATGGGAGTTCAAGGGGTAATCCAGGTCCTGGGGGATGGGCCTGTGTTCTGATTACAGAATATACGAAGCAAGAAGTAGGAAGCAAGGAGCAAGAAGGGTACGATACAGAAGATGAAGTTATTGAGCTTGGGGGGAGGGAAGATATGACGACGAATAATAGGATGGAGCTCTCCGGAGCGCTACATGGACTCAGAGAAGTAAGTAGTAAGGAGTATGTAGTAAGTAGTAATGCAGATACAAATTCACTACCCACTACCCACTACCCACTAGTAACTAGTGTAGAAGTTTGTACGGACAGTCAATATGTAAAAAAGGGGATGACGGAGTGGATTGATGGTTGGATAAAAAGAGGGTGGAAGGGGTCAACAAAAAAACCAGTACTCAATCAAGATTTGTGGGAGGCTTTAAAAAAAGAAGAAGATAGATTAAAAAATTCTGGAGTGAAAGTTATGTGGAAATATGTACCTGGACATTCTGGTGTGCCATTAAATGAGAGGGCGGACGTGATTGCAACTATGTGTGCAGACTTGCCACGCCGAAAGGCGGGTGATGTGAATGATTTGCAACTATATAGGGGGCCGAAGCGTGACTATGCCATCTAAGATAAGAGAGAGTCGGAATATTCAATGAATCAATATTTAATATTCAAACAAATACCAAAATTCGACCTGGATTCCCACCTGCGTGGGAATGACAAATACAAAATACAGAAATGCAAAATACAAGACACTGGACCCGCCTGCCGACGAGGCAGGTTCCAAATCAAGTTTGGAATGACAAATACAAAAGAAGGGGATGACAAATACAAAAATACTGTAACAACAAAATGACGTTACAAAATATTTTTTAAATAAAAAATGAGTACACATTTTAAAACATTAATATTAGTTGGAGGAGTATGTTTAGGAATTGTTGTTGGCGAGTTTTCAAAATTTTCTACTGAGGTTGCGGTTCTTGCTTTGGTGATAATGTTGGCGCAGGGGGTAATATATTTTTGGGAGCGAAAAAGAAAAGAAATGAGTGACGCCTACGGCGTCACTCATTTGTTTTCTTTTCCGCTCGTTACAATTTTATTTTCTATCGGATTATTTTTAGGAATATTACGTGTGCAATTAGTACAAGAAAAAATAAATTATGTTTGCGAGTCAGCTTGCACATTTGATGCAAAAATAATTTCTTCATCGGAAATAAAAAATGATTATCAAGTTTTCAATGTTCGTCCTGTAGATATTGAAAATAATATTTTGGACATACAAATAAAAACTCCACTTTATCCAAAATATAAAATAGGGCAGACATTAAAACTTTTTGGTAAAGTTACATTACCAAATATTTTACCTCCGCATGGGGAGAAAAAATCTTTTGATTATTCTTCATACTTGATTACAAAAAATGTCGGGAGTGAAATGTTTTATCCAAAAATTGAATTAGTTAATAGCAACACAAATTCTATAACCGAGACATTTGGTAGTTGGAAAGAAAATATGGTTGGGAAAATAGATATGTATGTTTCTTCTCCAGCGTCATCTCTGGCTTCCGGTATGCTTTTTGGAAACTCTGGAATGGATAAAGAACTAGCACAAACATTTCGTGTGGCAGGACTGTCACACATTATTGTTTTGTCTGGATTTAATATTGCAATTGTAATTTCATTTATACTTTTTGTATTTGCATTTCTGCCACTGACTATTCGCATACTTCTTGCGTCCTGCTCCGTAATCATTTTTGTTCTAATGGTAGGAGGTGAAGCCTCTGTTGTGAGAGCGACACTCATGGCTTTCATCGCATTACTTGCGACATTAATTGGGCGTGAATATGTCGCGCTACAAGCACTCGTTATTTCTTTTTTACTTATCATTTTGTATGAACCATCATCACTCACTAATGATGTTTCTTTTCATCTTTCATTTCTTGCGACAGCCGGCATTGTTTATTTGAGTAATATTCTTACAATAATTTTTGAAAAATATTTTACACGCATAAAATCCAAAACTTTTATCGCAACATTATCCACCACACTCTCAGCGTACGTTATGACACTGCCGTATCTTATGTATACTTTCGGGTCGGTTTCTTTGTATGCCCTCGTTTCAAATATTTTGGTATTACCATTTGTGCCTATTGCAATGCTGATTTCTTTTTTGGTTGTTGTTACTTCTTATGTTTCACATACTCTTGCTTTGGTTTTTGGATATACAGATACGTTAATAATCAATGTAATGATTTCCATTGCAAAGGTGATAGAGTGGTTACCTTTTTCTTATTTAAGTTTTCAAATTTCTTTTTTATGGATGTGTATAATTTATTTTTTTATTTTTTTGATTATAAATTATATAATCAAAAAAAATTTTAATGTAACGTTTCCCGTTGGTACACAACATGATTTTAAAATAAAAAGTGAGACAGAGAGATTAAAAAGTGAAGGAGTTTTGACTGATGTTATTTCTTACTAAAAGCCACAGCCACAATTTAATACGATTATTTTTTAACTTTAAATAACTCAGATGAGTAGTTGCTCTATTTCTATTGTCTGTAATTTTGTAAAGTTGTGGCTGGGCTAAGAAAAAATAGTCGCACTGATTACAGTGCTCCTTTTTTTCTTAGATTTTTGTAAACAATGAAAATAATTATTCCGCCTATAAGTAATGAGACAGCAGTGAAAGATTTAAGTGTAATATGTTCTCCAAAATAAAACCCTAAAGATGTGATACCAGTTGCCCAAATAAAAGATGCGGTGAGAAAAATAAATGAAGTGAGTTTAAATGGGGTGGATGCTAATCCTGCAACTATCGGAATGAATGCTTTTATGCTTGGAGTTAGCTTTCCTAAAAATATCCACCACATACCACGACGTGTAAAAGTAGAGTGGAGGGCAGAATGAATTTTATTAAAAGTTTCTTCATTTAACATTAGTAATTTTCTTGCAAGAGGCTTCTCATATTTTCTAATTAAAAGAAATGTAATTATATTTCCAATTGTGTTGCCAAGAGCACCAAATATTATTGTTGGTATAAAAAGTAAATTACCAGTCGCGACAAAATATCCAGCGATTATGTAGAGCAGTTGAGATGATGGTAAGTTAGCAATTCCATTTGTGAGCATTAGTAAGAAAATTGCTATGTATGAACCAGAGGAAATTAAAGTGTGTAAATCCATGTTCACAGTATACAGTAAGCAGTGGGCAGTTAGCAGTGATACACAGCAACATAATAATATTCAATGAATCAATATTTAATATTCAAACAAATACCAAAATTAAACCTACATGCCTGACTTCGCAGGAATGACATATTTAACGTTTGAGACATGTTACTATTTAGGTATGAAAGAGTGGCTAAGTGAGAAGAAGAAAATAGTAGGAGAAATTAATAGTGAGTATGGAAAATTAATTATTCTTGTAAGTTTATTTTTTATTTGTGTAGGTCTTGCTTTAACAATTTTTTCTCTAATGGTTACGCAAAAACTTGAAGTGTCTTTTTTGGATGTTGGTCAAGGTGATGCGATTTTGATACAAACTCCGAGTGGAAAAAGTATGTTGATTGATGGTGGTCCGAATAATAATATTTTAGCAAAGCTCGCGCGTGAGATGTCTTACTTTAATCGCAAGATAGATGTGATGGAAGAAACACATTCGGATGCGGATCACATCATTGGACTGATTCCAGTACTGGAGAAATTTAATGTGAAAGAAATTATTTTATCTAAGGCGGTTAGTGATACAAAAATATTTGATGATTTAAATATTCATATAAAAAATGAAAATGCGAATACTCATGTTGCAGTAGCAGGAGACATTATTGATTTTCATGATGGAGTAATTGTGAAAGTTATTTATCCAGCATCTAATTATATTGCGAAGAAAAATGATACGAATGATGCGTCTATTAGTGTAGAAGTTATTTATGGTAACGAAACTTTTTTATTAACTGGAGATTTGCCAAGTACGGAAGAATTAAAATTAATTAGTGGAGGAGTTACAAAGAATATCACTGTCTACAAAGCTGGACATCATGGAAGTAAATATTCAAGTAGTGAATTATTGCTAACTTATATTAAACCTGAATATTCTGTTATTAGTGCTGGGAAAGATAACAGGTATGGACATCCAAATGTAGAAGCAATTGAAAGATTACAAAAATATTCTAAAGAAATTTTAAGTACTATAGATAGAGGAACAATTAGTTTTATTACAGATGGGAGAATGATGGAGGTGGAGACGGGGAAGTAGAAAGTTGATATCTTTGTTTAAGTTATAAAGAAACCGCAGAAGGTCTTTACTTATAGTTTGGTATTTTATTTGTGCTTTCTTGCTGTGCTTTTATACCCATATTAAGGTTATCACTCCACCAGTATTTTTTAAAAGGTTCTTTAAGAACATAAATAACTTGTAGTGCCGTCATTATAAAAATAGCAACAGTTAACCAAAGCATTCTACTGTTGCTTGTTTCTTGTTGGTATTCACCTCTGGTTTTTATATAAATGAAATCATACCAATTATTTGTTTTGACGTAAGCAATTTCGTTAGTAAAATAATTTTTTTGATAACAGGCTATTTGTTTTTCTGGTTGTGATGGATTTATCTGTACGGAGACATTAGCTAGTCCATACATATGAACGCCATAATTACCGATGGGTATAATTTTCTCTTCACTAGGGTTAAGTGATGGAATCAAAAATGATTTTTCTTCAACGACTCGCATATTTTGGCCTTGAGCAGAACCTATTTCTATTTTATTGATAGTGAAGGCACCACTCGGTGAAACTCCCTTATTGGTAAACCTTAAAGAATATTTAAACTTTTTTTCTTGAACTGCTAGCCCATGAGTTTTGTTGTCTATCAATGGTTCTATAACTATTTCACTGTCATACTTTGTTGATATTTCCATTTATTTTTTGAATGCTGAAAATAAAAAACTGCATAAATTGCAGTTTTTTAGGTTTTATAGCTTTATTTGTAAATGCAATCCTCTTTTCATACAAGAAGTACAAATCTTTACTCTTGGACCATTAGGAATACGAGCCCATTGAAGGTTTGGGTAAACACGGCGATCGCCACAAGGATTATACTTGGTAGCACGAACAGAGTTAGAATATTTTCCAACGACTTTTGAACCTTTTTCGCATAGTGGACAGATGTTTGCCATAGGGGTAGATTTTAGATTCTAGATTTTAGATGTTAGAAACATCAAAATCACAGTTACTAGATACTAACATTATTTTCGGACCGTTGCAACTTCTAAGGAAGTCATATTTGATTTAAAAGTATTATCTAAAATCTAAAATCTAATGTCTAAAATCTGTTCTGTGGTATGCTTGTTTCATATGACAGACGTAGCTTCCATTTCACAAACTGTTTTTACCTTTATAATCATTATATATTCTATTATTTTGCATGAAGTAGCCCATGGTTATGCAGCCTATGTACAGGGTGATGAAACAGCTAATAGAGCTGGCAGGCTTTCACTTAACCCAATTTCGCATATTGATATGATGGGATCTGTGATTATACCGTTGCTGGCGTTCCTCACCGCAGGAACATTTTTCGGTTGGGCGAAACCCGTTCCATATAACCCATATAATATACGCACAAGATTAGGGCAAGCTTTTGTCGCTTCCGCTGGAGTTTTAACTAATTTATTTATAGCGATTATTGCTGGAATTGCTTTTAAAGTTCTGTTAGTCCAAGGGGTTTTAAGTAATGGAATATCAGAAGCATTATTTATAATAATTGGGGTTAATTTGTCCCTTATGTTTTTCAACCTCATACCAATACCTCCATTTGATGGAATGTCAATAATACAAGCACTTTTCCCAAGATTACACATACGTTCTAATGTTATTTACAATCCAATTTATATGATTGGAGCAATAATTGTAGCCTCTGTCCTTTACAGAATGATTATGCCTTTTGTGGGAAATGTTGTCTCTGTTTTATTAAGTTAAGTTATCCACATAGCTGTCCTTTACTTTGTCTTTTAGAAAGATATAATTAAAGGACGATGAAAAACTCCGCACGCGTAAACCAGTCTTCTAAATCTAAAGTTACTAAAACAACAAAGTCTGTCGTTAAAAGAACTCGTGCATCTAGTGTTTCTAAATCTGTTAAAAATTATGGCAAGAAATCTTTAAGGGCAGTTCTTTTGTCCCATACTTTTCATACGGGATTTCGTGCGATTATTATCTCAATACTCGTACTGGCCCCATTTTATGGTGTATATGCGTATATAGGAAAAACAGTTGCCAATGAAATAGTTATTTCTAAATCGCAAATATTAGAAAGAGTCGCAACGCATACTATTCTTCCAGTTGGAAATCCAGAAGCAGTCGTTAGAGTACAAGATGCTGAGAGTTTAAAACGTCAGAATTCCTTTTATGATCAAGTAAAATCAGGGGATTATATTATAATGTATAAATCTTTAGCAATTATTTATGATTTACGAAGTGACCAAATATTGGCGATAAAAAATATAACTGAAAGAGTGCCGATAAGATAATAAAGGTTCCTCGCAGCAAGCAGGCGGGGTATTAGAGGAACTCGCTTCGCTTGTACTAACACGTAGCAAGCTATGCTGTATTTGAACCTTTTTATGTCGTCGCTCGGACTAAATATAAAAGATTACTTTTCTATTTAGCTCCTCGCTAGACAAAATAAATAGTTTGTGTTTGGTAGTTACTGGTTTGTGGTTAGATGCTGGATACTCGTGGTTAAATACAATTAAAACTTATAGCAAAAATGTTGCGTAAACCTTTTTAATATGATATATTTGGGCAACGTTGTTTTGTATATCTGGTATTTCCAGTAACTACAAACTAGTAACTACAAACTATTTTTATGCCAACAATCAGTCAACTCGTAAAGAAAGCCAGAAGTAAGACAGCTCGCAAGTCTCGTTCTATTGCTATGGGTAAAGGTTTTAATGCAATTATTAACAAGCCTAATTTTTATAATTCACCTTTCAAGCGTGGTGTTTGTACAAAGGTCACAACAACAACTCCAAAGAAGCCGAACTCAGCTTTAAGAAAAATTGCTCGTGTACGTCTTACTAATGGAATGGAAGTAACTGCTTATATTCCAGGCGAAGGACATAAATTACAGGAACACTCAGTGGTTATCTTGCGTGGTGGACGTGTAAAGGATTTGGCCGGTGTACGTTATCACATTGTACGTGGAAGACTAGATGCGACCCCAGTGGAAAAGCGAAGACAAGGACGTTCACTTTATGGAAATAAGAGACCGAAGGCAGGTGCGGTAGCAGCGAAAAAGAAATAAAAAATGACCCCGAAAGGGGTCATTTTTTATTTCTTTTTTGCTGCACTTATCCCCCATAACTATAATTATTAAACATTTACGGATGTTAAACTATATTACAGTACGCAAGCAGTGCTTTTTATCCATACCAACATTTAAAATTATTTCCATGCCTAAACTTATTAAAGTCCTGTTTGTATCTTTTATACTTCCAACTATTTTTCTTACTCAAACAGCTAGTGCTACTTTAGGTGATACTGGTAATTCTGGATCTTCTTCATGCGTTCGCTTACCGACCCCTTTGACTTACGGAAATAGAGATACAGTGGCAAATGGAAATGTTACGGCACTGCAAACTTTTCTTTATGATAATGGCTATCTCACCGTAAAGCCGACTGGATTTTTTGGTACCAATACACGAAAGGCCGTAAGAGATTTTCAAAGTGAAGTTTTATCAAATGTACAAGTAGATAATATAGATAGCTCTATAATAACTTCATCATCAGATAGAGATGAATTATCTAGTATTGGATTTCGTTTAAGTAATACTGGCTATGTTGGTATGTATACAAGAGCAAAAATTGCATATGTAACTTGTTTAGGCGGTGATAACTTGACTGACAACAATGGAAATAATAATGGAAATAATACAGGGGTAAATGTAACAAGCGGGGGAATTCTAGATGGTCCTTCTAGTTGTATTGTTCCAACATATGACAGTTCAAGTATTTCTAATTCGCAGTCAGCAGCAAATGGGACTTGTGAAATTATACTTACTTGGTCTGGAGTACAAGAGCCTTTGTCATCAAAAGTAATTAAGTGGCAATTAGCGGGAAGTGATTTTTGGTCAGGAAATATAACTTTAGCTGACGGCTCACTTGTTTCAAAGTCCAAAAAATTTATTCTTGGTCAAAATAATATGACAGTAGCTATTTCTTCAAATGATAAAGATGTAGCAACGAAAGTTATTGCTGGCATTTGTGCGTATGGCGCAGAAAGGGATACCTCAAATGGAAGATGTATTATTTCTAATCCTCAATTAGGATCTTCACTCGCAATTATTACGAACTCTCTTCCAAATGTAGCTGTTGGGGCAGGTTATACTTATCCAATAATTTCAACAGGTGGAACAGGCGTAAGAGATTGGAATATAACTTCTGGAATGTTACCAACAGGATTATATTTAAATAAAGTTATGTGTGCTATTTCTAGTTTTGGTGGTTGCTCTCAAGGTATGAGTATGGGTTTTGGTGGAACAGCAACTAATGCAGGGACATATACTTTTACAATAACAGCAACTGCAGGAACACAAAGTGTTTCAAAACAGCTTACGATAACAGTTGGTTCTGCTTCTCCAGTTAATCCAAATCCAGGAAATGTTGCTTCAACACATAAACTTCCACCAACAGGTATTACTTTTTATGGTGATGCAAATAATATAAATGCAAATGCTTCAGTATCTACTGATGCTGGAGAATATCCACGCCAAGACGCACGTTATGCAAAACCTTTTGACTATACAAAGATTGCAAATGATGGAAGTGTTTTGCCTGTCTCTGCAGTGCTCGGTACTGGAGCAAAAGACTGGGCTTGTACCAAAGATAATATTACAGGCATGATATGGGAAGTGAAGACAACCAGTGGTTTACGTAGTATGGATAATACGTATTTATGGCCGGCAAGTGATTTTCCTACCGCTGTTAATAATTCAAGATTATGTGGACTAAGTAATTGGCGCGTCCCAACGATTAAAGAATTGGAAGGCATAGTTGATTTTAGTAAAAGTGCTGTAGGTTCGGCCCCACCAAGAATTGATTCAACTTTTTTCCCGAATACATCAGCAAGTCAATATTGGGCAAGTACGAAACTAGCAGAAGTTACTGATCCTCAAGCTTGGTATGTTGATTTTGGTGTCGGCTATAGCCAAATATATTCTACTCTTACTGCAGATGGTCATAATAATTGGCGAGTTCGTCTTGTCTCTGGAACTACAGCGCCATCAAATCAGCTTGTTAATAATGGTAATGGTACTATAACCGATAATAATACTAGTTTAATGTGGAAGAGAGATTATGAAATGCTAATCCCAGGGTCTCCAGTTTCTTGGAATGACTGTATTTCTGCGGTAAAACCATGTGATAGATTTTTTTGGCAAGATGCACTTAAGCGAGCAGTGGATGATAGAACAGGCGGTTATTCAGATTGGCGAGTGCCTAACATAAAAGAGTTGAGAAGTCTGGTTGATGAATCTCGAATTTCGCCTGCCCTTAATTTAGGATTTTTCCCAGCAACAATATTCCAAGGATCTTATTGGTCAAGTTCACCAGCATCAGATACTTGGGGCAATATGAGCTTGGCATGGTCTTTATCTTCTGATTATGGACAAGTTGACCCAATGACAACACGTAGTAGTCGTCATTACGTTCGATTGGTGAGAGATACTACAAGTGGAAGCACAGGTAACACCGAAAGTAATACAGGAAGTAACACTGGAAATAATACTGGAAGTAATGGTGGGGTATTAGCAATAACAACGACATCACTTGTACATGTAAGAGCGGTCAATTCTTATAATTATGAGCAGGCTCTTACTTATTCTGGCGGGACTGGAAGTCCTACTTGGTCTTTAGTATCTGGTGCATTGCCAGGTGGCATGGTGTTAAATCCTACGACTGGTATTATTAAAACTAACACCTTTCCACAACCCAATGGACCGACAGTAGGATTATATAATTTTACCGTTGGATTAACTGTTGGTAGTCAGAATGTTACAAAACAATTAAGTATTGATATTATATCTTCTACAGACCCTAAACCAGTTCTTTCAGATTTGAAGTATTATGCTTATAAGGACGCGTATTTAAGTGTCGTAGGGGATCATTCAATAAATATAAAAGGAACGTTAGGATTTTCTGATAACGTAACATGTAGCATGGTAGATGGTCTATTACCAGACGGTGTGTCTTTTGATGCTACAAATTGTAAAATTATAGGCATCCCTAGAGCTACTGGTACTTTCACCATGACATTAAAAGTTCAAAATCAGTATGGTAGTGATACATCTAAGGTTATTTTAGAGATAACTAATCCAGCAAGAATCAGAATATTAACGGGTTCTCTCCCTGATGCAACAGTCGGACAACCATATAATACTGTAGTTAATTTCCAAGCAGATCCAGGTATTGTAGGTATGTATCAATCCGGGGATAGAATAATACTTCCTGACGGCTTGTCTTATGTGTATACCACTGGAGAACTTTCAGCAGTTATAAGGGGGACACCAATACAAGCAGGTACATATCAAGTTCCTATTAGTGTCTCGGCAGGTGGTAATACTAATATTGGAGAAACGAAAGTCTTTAATCTCTTAGTTAAACCGCGATAAAGAAAGTAAAATACAAATGAGTGCGGCCGAAGGCCGCACTCATTTTGTATTTGGTATAAGGTAGACCTTTTATGGGATATCTTTTGTCGTCCTTACTAAAATCGGTGATTCAGTATCATTTGGTTAATATTCATGATTTGGAAACAGGACCGCAAGGCCCCGTTTCTTTTTGCTATTTACTTGATTTTATTGTAGTATGTATAACACTCGTTTAGAGTATTCAAGTCATTACTGAAATAAACACGTTCTGGAGTACCGACGACTTGCGGGAAAGTCCAAACGTAATCATTAAAATCATGCGTCGTAAAGTTAAAAATCGAAATATAGTTGGCCCAGATGCCAAGTATAATTCTACAAAAGTTTCAAAGTTTATAAATTATGTTATGGAAGGTGGAAAGAAAAACACTGCCCGAGACATTGTTTATGATGCTTTCGATATTATTAAAGAAAAGTTAAAGGTGGAAAATCCGCTTGAGACTTTTAATGCAGCACTTCAAAATGCAGGTCCAGTAACCGAAGTTCGTTCACGTCGTATTGGTGGAGCAAACTATCAAGTTCCTCGTGAAGTGCGTGAAGAACGTCGCTTTATGCTTGCATTTCGTTGGATTCTAGAAGCAGCGAATAATAAAAAAGGAAAGGCAATGCGTTTTAAATTAGCTGATGAATTAATTGCAGCCGCAAATAATGAAGGAACAGCAGTGAAGAAGAAGGAAGATACACATAGAATGGCGGAGTCTAACAAAGCCTTTGCTCACTTCGCCTGGTAGTCTTTTCAAAAATTTTCGCGAACTATTTTGTCGCTACAAAATTTTTATCGGTCGAAGTACTAAAATGTACATCTTCCTCTAAAAATTTTTAGGCTCCTCATATTTCATCGAAAATTTTTGAAAATCCTTTTGCTAATTAAAATATGTCTTGAGAAAAAATACCCGAAAGGGTATTTTTTCTTGTGTAAATAGACATTTACTTATTGTATTTTTGTCAACTTTTTAATCCGCCCGCCGGCCGAGGTAGGCTTTATGCATTTTGGACTTTATAGACTTTTTATGGTAGCATGATAGCTACTGCAAAAGCGGTTTTTTATTTTCCATCTTATATAAAAGAATGGGATGAGAACGATTTTGCGAAGCAAAATCGTTCCAACTAATAACCAATTACTAATAACCAATTACTATTTATCATGGCTCGCGACTATCCACTCAACAAAACACGTAACTTTGGAGTTATTGCTCACATCGACGCTGGTAAAACTACGACAACAGAACGTATTCTTTTTTATACTGGAGTTTCTCACAAAATTGGTGAAGTGCATGATGGCGCAACAGTCATGGACTGGATGGAACAGGAGCGTGAGCGTGGTATTACAATTACCTCAGCTGCTACAACTGCTTTTTGGAGTCCAACTTATATGCCAAAGGAAGATGTTTCAAAGAAATGTCGTTTTAATATCATTGATACCCCAGGCCACATTGACTTTACTATTGAAGTAAAGCGTTCACTTCGCGTGCTTGACGGTGCTGTTGTAGTTTTCGATGGTGTTGCTGGAGTAGAGCCTCAATCAGAAACAAACTGGAGATATGCATCAGATGCTCTTGTTCCACGTATTTGTTTTATCAACAAATTGGACCGCATGGGCGCGAATTTTGACAAAGCTTTTGCTTCTATTCTAGATCGTCTTTCAAAGAAAGCTGTTCGTATGCAAATGCCAATAGGAGCAGAAGAAAATTTTAATGGAGTTATCGACCTTCTTACAATGAAGGAAGTTACTTTCACAGGAGACAAAGGAAAAGACATTGGCTCTGTAGAAATTCCTAGTGAATATCTTGAGGCTGCAAAGAAACTTCGTGCAGAAATGGTTGAAAGAATTGTCGAAACTGATGAAGTTTTGATGACAGAATATTTAGAAGGAAAAGAATTTTCTATTGAGGTTCTTAAAGATGCAGTTAGAAAAGCAACTATTGCAAATGAAATTTTCCCAGTATTCTGTGGGTCAGCTTTGAAGAATAAAGGAGTACAGCTTGTGCTAGACGCTGTTATTGATTATCTTCCATCACCACTTGATATTTCCGCACCAAAAGGACTAGATGGAAATACAGGAGAGCCTATAACTGTTGAAGTTTCTGATACTGCACCGTTCACTGCACTTGCTTTCAAATCTATGGCAGATCCATTCGTTGGACAGCTTACATTCTTCCGTGTTTATGCAGGAACTCTTGAAGCTGGGTCATATATTTATAACTCAACAAAAGAAAAGAAAGAACGTGTATCACGTATTCTCCGTATGCATGCCAATGAACGTGAAGAAGTGAAAATTGTTTACGCTGGAGAAATTGCCGCAGCTGTGGGATTAAAAGATACTGTAACATCAGACACAATGTGTACTGAAGAACATCCAATTATTCTTGAACGTATTGTTATTCCTGAATCAGTTATTTCTATGCGTGTTGAACCAAAGACAAAAGCCGATCAAGAGAAAATGGGTATCGCTCTTTCAAAGCTAGCAATCGAGGATCCAACATTCCGTGTTACGTCTGACCCAGAAACATTAGAAACAATTATTTCTGGAATGGGAGAACTTCACTTGGATATTATTGTTGACCGTATGAGACGTGAGTTTAATGTTGAAGCAAATACTGGTAAGCCACAAGTAGCATACAAGGAAACAATTCTTGGTTCTGCGTCAGGTGAGGGTAAGCATATTAAGCAATCCGGTGGTCGTGGACAATACGGTCATGTGAAAATTAATATCAAGCCTATTGATTACTCAATTCTAAAAGAAGATTTACCAAAGAATACAAAACGTTATGATGGTTTTGAATTCATTAACTCACTTAAGGGTGGAGCTATTCCACAAGAATTCGTTCCTGCTGTAGAAAAAGGACTTCGTGAATCAATGGATAGAGGAGCTGTTGCTGGATTTAAATTGGTAGATGTTTCTTGTGAAGTTTATGATGGTTCTTTCCACGAAGTGGACTCCTCAGAAATCGCGTTTAAGTTAGCAGCGGGTATGGCATTAACTGATGCACTCGCAAAAGCAAAGCCAGTTATTCTTGAGCCAATCATGAAAGTGGAAATTGTTACACCAGACAAGTTCTATGGAGATATTACTGGAAACCTTTCATCAAAGCGTGGACAAATTGAAGGAATGGATGAGCGAGGTCAGGATAAAGTTGTTAAGGCCATGGTTCCACTTGCAGAAATGTTCGGATATGTGAATTCACTCAGGTCAATGACAGAAGGACGCGCGACATTTACAATGGAATTCGGGAAGTATGATGTGGTGCCTACCAATATCGCAAAAGACATCGCCGAGAACAAGAAATAATTTACTTCATCTGCTTTGTCGTTACGGAATTTTTCTCTGTCAACGTACTATCTCGTACGTCTCCTTCGAAAAATTCCTAGACTCCTCGCATCTAAAGCAAATTCTTCCTTGTTCCATAGATTTTAGTGGTTAAATTAGAAATTCAAAAGTGGCCGCAAAGCGGCCACTTTTGAATTGTGTTGGTATTAACTAGTAACTACCAACGAGTAACCATTAACTATTTATGCTGTACAATGCTTGCACATTCCTCTGTGTGAGAAAAGCTCATACAAAGCAGCAAGTCCGATTAATATATATACAAGTCTCTCAACTACTGGCCATGAATTTAGAAGCATATCTACAACATTATAACCAAAAGCCGCGCTTACTCCCCAGTTTAGACCTCCTATTATTAATAGAACGAATGCAACCATATGTAATGATTTCATATTTTATTTTTAAATTATTTTTTAAGTCTGAAACAAAAAGCTCTCTAATATAAAGTATAACAAGGATAGCTGGTAGCCAACAGCTTACAGTCCACAGCTTGCGTATAATAGGAAATATAGGTGGCTACGCTTTACCACGACATAGTATAATCACGAGAGACGTTTAAATATTTATATTAGTATTATGGAATCATATTCCACAGTGAATCAAAAAAGGTTCTATAGTTATCTGCCATATCCTTACTTTTTATTTTAAAAACAAGAAGGGGATTACCATATATTTGAAATAAAATAGCATTGGTGTGTATAGAAGTGCTCACAGTACTCTCATTAAATCCAGGAAGAATTTTATAATCAAAGTATTCTCGTCTTGATTTTACACTTTTTAAATATTCTTCTTGGTCTTTTGTTCCAATAAATCTTACTCGTATTTTTTTATCAACGCTCATTTTATTATAGTTTCTTTTTTCGTCACCCAACAATGTCTGAAACTTATCACCTTTTCCACCAATGATATCTATGACTCCATTTTCCGGAGCCTCTTTTATCATAAAGAACTCATGAGTTACGAACTGGTCCTCTCCTTGAAAAACTTCAAATTCTTGTTCTGTATTTTTTTTAAACATTAATTCCAGCGAATCTTTTACTTGATTTGCTATGATTCTCTTTTCTTCAACAAGAGATTCTATGCGACTTGGTGGGGTACCGCTCCATTTTTTACGTCCATTTTTAACAACATGTTTAACAAGCCCCATTTTTTCTAGTGAATCGAGTGCCACATAAACATATTGTCCGTGTAATCCAGTGCTTTGTATTATTTTTGATGTGCCAACTTCGACATCTCTTGCCATTAAATATAAGTAAACAACAATTTCTTTTAAAGAAAGTCCAAGCTTCTCTAAATTATCAGATAATTTTTTATCAAGGTTTTTGTCCATATGTTTTAAAAAGTCTTTATTGTATATAGATATTATATCATAATATCATCATAATATAATGATTGACAAAAGTCAAGGATATGCTATAATTATGGGCATAGATAAGCAATTTCGCTTATTAAATGTTTTTTGTTAAATGGAGTTGAAAATGAAAAAATTAATGAACGCGTTTTCCTTAAACATGCTGGCGGATTTACCCGCCCAGCCTCTGTTTGAGGAAATCAAACTCGAAGGTGTGCGGATTGAACTGGCTGATGGATTCGAATCCACGGTCGGCCACCCTGACACAGCGGATGTGTACACCAACGTAATTGGGATGAAGGTCCCGTGCGTGAGGAGCACCGTTTCTCTGAAAAAGGGCGACGTGGCCATCATCGGCCAATATCGCGGACCACGCTTGCCGGAGGGAGCAAAACAGCTTCCCGAGGGTGCCACAATCCAGTGGCTCAGGATGACTGTCTAGTCCTGATGAGCTAAGCTGATATACCTTAAGGTTTGTATATCCCCATAGTCTTGAGATGTCTGTACAGGGTAAATGAGACACTAAGTCGTCGAGCGTTCGGGCCTTGAGTCTGGACATTCGGCGCGGGTTGAGGGTAAGTACCTATGTTTAAAATCTTACCCACTTTGTTCAGTCAGCCATAGCAATATGGTTGGTTGATAGAGATTCTCTCTAACCGTGCGCGGTGAATTGTTTCCGGATTATCACAATGGTGTGATCGGTCTGCTCTTTAATGTTTTAGTCGCACACGCGACGGAAAGGTTCACCATGAACTTCGTGGAAAATTTGGTGGTCACCCTCGGTACAAAAATAGCTTATCTGGGTCACCTCATGATGAGGTGGGCGATTGCTAGGAGCAACTGTCGCACCGAAAAGGAGGCGGTACGCCTGCGGGAAAAAAATGAAAAATGGCGGGAAGAGCCAGACCATAACAAGAAGCTTGGTGCCTTAGTTGGTGAGCTCGGACTGTTCACTGATGACGTGGTGCGTCTCGCTTCTCAAGGCGTTGTCCGTGTCCATGATCTTGCTCGTTTATCGGAAGAAGAGTTTTACAAACTCGATCTCGCCAACGGGCGACATCAGGATATCAAGTTCTTTATGGAGCAAGGAGGCACTCCATTGGGTCACTGTAAGTAAAAAGATGCAAGTTTTCCGCCACGTTGGTTTTGTAGAGGCGGCGTAAAGTCCTTACTTCGGGATAAGGCCGAGTTGGGGATCTCGCAAACTCCCTCTGTCTACGGATGTGTTTCCGTACTGATGAGCTCGAAAGAGCGAAACAGAAATGATCTTTGTAGTAAAACAACATTCGCAAGAAATTGATTCTTTATAAAAAGTATTAATTTCTTGCGAATGTTGGAGAGCATTCGTACGCAAGGAAGTACCACCCACACTCTGTGGGGCTGGGAAACCAAAGGTCTGAGACACAGCGTGCAAAGTACGTAGCTGTGGCCCTTCTCAAAAAGGGTGACCAAGGGAGATGTGGAACAACACCCACTTTCTCACGATTACGGAACCGGACCGTAGTCATCTCTGGGTGGAGCACGAGACTGATCATCTCTGGCTCCACTCTCTGTCCGAGGATGTGTTTCCTCGCTGATGAGTCGGAAACGACGAAACAGTAGAAGTTCTTTGAAAAACTTGGTTGATGGAATTAGTTTGTAATCATTTGCGAGTTAATTCCACCAACTAAGGGAAAAAATGTTTAAGAAAATGATTACAGTTATTAAAGGATTTGTGTTAGTGATAGTTATTGGAGTCTTTTTGCTTGTCGATTGGATTGTTATTTGTTTAGCATTCGTTGACAGCTAGTCATTTGTTTATATGGACTTCTTTGTTGTCGTAGCGTAAAGATTAATCTCCTTAAAAGACATTAGATATTTTTGAAGCAAAATATTTTTTTAAAGGGGGACTATCATGGTCTATTACGTCGACAAGTACGGCCTGGTTCATTTTTCGCGAGAAGAATGCCTTGCCGCCAATCACTCGTAAGGGTTGCATTGGTTATGGTGTGGATGACGCTCACCGGAGAATGGTTTTCTTGGCAACAGAAAAACTCGAGAAGCGTTCTGCGTTAGTGAACGATGATGGGTAACTTCGGTTGCCCTCCTTTCAGAGATTACGAATTCATTCGCGACTTCTGAAAGGAAACAATTGTGTTTCCGTGTTTTCAACCAAACCAAAGGGGATAATCATGCAAGTTCTTTTTATCGCGCTGACAGAAGTGGCGTTCCGTTTCGTCCCGGCTCCCGCAGAGCAGGACATCGAAGGGGTGGTACGCGAGTGGGTCAGACAACAACTCGCCAGTGATGACGAGGTCCGAGACTCTGCCAAGAACGTAGTGGATGACAATCGCATTGTCGACGCCATAATGGCCTACCAGGCGGATAAAACAATGTACATGGTAGAGGAGTCGTGCCTCGGCTCGGAGGA
Organism: Candidatus Nomurabacteria bacterium; assembly: GCA_003518045.1. Lineage (GTDB taxonomy): Bacteria > Patescibacteriota > Minisyncoccia > Phycocordibacterales > UBA5272 > UBA11704. Next base: position 766 of record DOZK01000026.1, on the reverse strand, counting down.
CTTCACCACAAACTACTGCGACGCTCGCAACGCCGTTCTGCGTCAGAACGTGTGGACCATGGACTGACGCCCCGATGCTTCTGTGCTCATCGTAAAAATGCACAGACCTACAAAGGCTTCCAACGGAAGTCTTTTCTTTTTTATGTAAGAGGATAATTTTTTGTAGCTGGTATACTATTGTATATGGAATTAAATTCACAAGAACCTGAAAATACAATAGAGACCACATTAGAAAAACCAAAAGCCGTGTATAGCGCTTTATTTGTAAAAGATATACAAGGATTATTAGCATCTTTTCCACCAAAACATTCTAAAGTTTTCGCAAGTCATTCAACTATTGGGTTTCTACCAACATCTCTGGACAATATAGAAATAGGAAGGGTTGGTACTTTAAAAATTATCGGTAGAGCAACTGATGAAAAAGGAGATGCACTTTTTGTAGAAAATCCAAAATCAAAAAATAAATTTCCTCACATCACACTTTCTTGTGCTGATGGAGTACCTCCATTTTATTCTAATGAGCTTCTTGAAAAAGCCTCTGCTGATGGTACATTGGAATTATTTTCGGCCCCGATAGATATACAAATAGTTGAAGGATATTCAGATGGAAAGAATGATCATATTACTTCTTACACAGAATAAAAGACAATAGTGATATTTATTATTATTGTGTTGTGTGTTTGCTAAGCATGGCAATGGGCTAGTATTATCTACTATCTAATTCATCCCGCTAAGTGGTGATGTCCCAAGTTCTAACTCTAAGTGC
>DOZK01000024.1 GCA_003518045.1 Candidatus Nomurabacteria bacterium | reverse complement strand
CTAAATGTTAATTAACTCAAATTATAATAAGAACCTGGATACCCGCCTGCACGAGTATGACAATACAAAAACTTTAAACTATTTTATTTGTATTTTTTAAATAACAAAATTATTTCATTGAATATTAATACTCACTATTCTTGCTCCAAAAATAACGCCATCACAGTTGCACCAAGCCATGAGATAGTAGAGACTCCACCACTAATAATAAGCGGAAGTTTTTGACTAAAAGTTAAAGACGCATAAGTTTTTGTTGTTGAAATCTTAGAAAGAAGTCCAATTACAAAACTATTGATAAATAAAGCTACAACAAATCCCATTTTTATAAAAAACTGTGGGCGAGTAAATAAATATTCTCTTGTTGGCCAAAATAATACCAAACCAGTAAGTATCATAAGTATAAGTCCAATCCAAGTTCTATTATGATATTTTTTAACTGTAGTTGTATCTAACATGGCAACTTTTCCACGTATCCAGCTAAATCCCAAATGATCAGCATGAAAAACATTCCAAGCTACGAAGGCAAGTACTAAGAAATGAAGCGGTAAAAAAAGTTCTGACATAGTTTTTTATTATTGAGTAATCGTTCCTATTTTATAACGTGCTAGGATTTTCATAAATTTAGATTTTCCATTATGTTCATTCATAAAAGCATCTGTACCATCATTTCCACACATTGAAAGTATTGCACTCTTTCCTCCTGGATGTAGATTTACCCACATAGTTAAATCATAAACTGATCCAGAAACGATCGAATAACAACTAGAAGCATTATTGTGTGAAGAAATATCAGCGAGTTTATACGTTGGTGTAACTTTTGTCGTCTCGCCAGTTACAGTATTTACTGTCGCGCTTACATTGGTTGTATTAGAACCATTCTCTGTTTGTGTTACTACTTGAGAATCTTTGACGTAAGTTTTTGGGGCGTATTTTATAAAATTATAATAATACCAACTACCCAAAATGGCTAATGTGATAAGTATGATAGCAAAAATTGTCTTTTTCATATATTGTAATAAGTTATTACTACAGTATAACCCATTTTATTTCATTTTTTAGAATTACCCAAGTTCTAACTCTAAGTGCAACACTTAACATTACAAAGTAGTACGGAGAAAGGAGTGGGAGCAATCCTTTTTAATATTCAATGAAAAAATAATCAATATTCAAAAAGATTCGAAGACCCTAGACCTGCCTCGCCAGCTGGCGGGTTCCTCCGCCAGCTGGCGGATCAAGTTTGGAATGACATACGCGTAGGTACTGAGTTTTGTTTGAATATTGATTATTTTTTCATTGAATATTTTATTCTCGAATATTTAGTCTCCTACTACTCACTTTTTCCTGTTATACTCGTATCATGTTGAGACTCACCCGGCATTTCAAAGACAATCTGGCCCATACGAGTACCCTTATCTTTTTGGCAGGTTTTATTTTTGATGCTTTTATGTTGCCAGACTTGGAGCATCCACTGGCTCGTTATGCTGTTTTTAGTTATTTATCTATAATTGCAATTCTGATAATGTTTCGCGAGTGGTGGGTTTCGAGAAATACTGCAAGCGAATTCGAACAAAAAGTTTATTCTATCGTTACATTTTGTATTTCATATTTTTCTGGGTCAGCACTTTCTTTCGTTTTTATTTATGCAGTTCGTAGCGCCCAAATATCTGTTTCTTGGCCATTATTTTTAATTCTTATTCTTTGTATTTTTGCTAATGAATTTGTTTCAACACATGATTTTAGATTTTCTTTGGATGTTGGCATATTACTTATTGCCGCACTTTTCTATATAGTTTTTAATATTCCTCTTTTTCTTAAAGTTCAAAATGATATGACTTTTGCTATAAGTATTGGATTAACTGTCCTTATTTTTCTTTTTTATATTTTCTTATTAAAATTCTCTTCCGAAAACGCCTATAATCAAGCAGGACGTGGTTATGCTTTGGCACTTGGTGTTCCAATGTTCGTGGCTATGCTTTATTTTTTAAATGTTTTACCAGCCGTTCCGCTTTCACTTAAAGATGCAGGAATATATCATTATGTAATTAGAGATGAAAATGGTAATTATAATATGCAAAAAGAATTAGACACGCGAAAGTTTGCTAAATATAGAACACCTACATATCATTTAACTCCAACGGATAACGGCGTGTATTTTTTTAGCGCAGTAAATGCACCAGCTGAATTAACTGCACCGATTTCTTATGTATGGGAATATTATGACAAGACAAATAATAATTGGGTTACGTCAGGCGAACCAATAACTTTCACTTTAGCAGGAGGAAGAAGCGATGGCTATAGAGCTTATTCTCAAAAAGAAAATATTACGGAAGGGTTATGGCGAGTAACAGTGAAGGTGGACAATAATCGCATTGTTGGAAGATTGAAATTTAATGTAGTGAAGAGTAGTGAAGTAAATTTACAAGAGACTAAGCTTTAGTTATTTGAATGTTAGAAGTCGGGAGTTAGGAATTTTACAAAGTAGTACGGAGTAAGGAGAAAGGAGTACGAGAAAATACGAATTTTGTGTTATTCTTGAATGCATTTCGTACTCCGTACTCCATTCTCCTTACTTCTTGTGTCACTGCTCTCTCGTTACTACATTACTATTCCTTAATCTTACAAATAACTTTTAGCGAAGACACGTCTTCCTTGCTCAAATAAAGCGTATTACTTTTATTTAATGAATACATAATAGAGGTTGGATTTGTATTATGGTCAATACTTAAAGCATGGCCAAGTTCATGAGCAAGAACACGAGTCAATTTGTCCTGAGTGCTAAATTCATAAATATTTATAGTATTAGTATTTGGGTCATATGTTCCTTCTTGAAATTCTTGACCAGCAGTTTGATTTATTACATCTATGTTTTGATTTGCTGTAGCTACTAATAAATTATATTTTTCTATGAAAGAATTTATTTTATCTGCAGAATTATTTATTGCCAATCTTTTTGTTTCAAGAATTTGTTGAGCTTTGATTAAGTCATCTCGCGCCTTAGTTAGATTATTGTAAACATCAGCTGGCGCACCTCCTTGATTATTCCAGTAATCTACTTGTGTAGAATATTTTGTTTGTTCAGCATTAAAATTAGTAAGTTCATCCGTATAGGCTTGTTTATTTATAGCTAAATCTTGCATTAAAGTTTCGTATTCTTTCTTAACTGAACCCGCGAGTGTATTTGTTTTCTCAACATCGGCTTTTAAGGTACTATTTATTTGGGTTGTCTTCTGTCTATTATCATAAATAAGATTAACAGTTAATTTTCCATTACTATTATATTCAAATAAATCTTTACCAAGTGGTTTTGCCCAAATTTTTGAAGCAGAGACTAATGTAGATTTTAATTTTGTTTCAGATAGACCAAAACCAGCATCTATCGTTCCTATTTTATATTGTATAGGGGAGTCGCATGGTTTAGGTTGTAGAAAATTAAGGTATACAAAAACTGCTACAACGAATGCCATCCACCACAAGTTGTTTTTTAGGAAGTCCATGTATTTGCAGTATAACAAAAATAAGTAAGCAGGCGGAGACAAAATATTCGAGAATAAAATATTCAATGAAAAAATAATCAATATTTAAACTAAACACATTGCATCTTGTTTGAATATTGATTATTTTTTCATTGAATATTAAAAAGGATTACTTCCACTCCCGTATATTTGCCCCAGCTCTCTCTGTTCTCGTGGCCTTCCTAATATATTTCTCATTTCCTTTTGGAATTATTGGAATGTGTTTAGTGTTATAAATTGTTTCTGCAATATCCCATAAATCTTTGTCGCTCGTTTGCCACTTTTTTCCAAAGCGATTTAAATTGATTGGATTAGAATATCCGAGTAATGTTTTCTCTCCATTTTTTGTTAAAAAATATTCATGAAAATATGATAATGCAAGTTCACGAATTGTCTTGTAAATTGGGTCGCGATACCTTAAAACACTGTGGTTAGTTTTGCTAATCGCACCCCAAAAGCCGTTATATTTATACAAAGCTACGATGTGGTCATAATCACCTTTCTTTACCTTTAGGCTCATGACAAGCGGTTTTTGGCCCTGCAGAGCCATTGCAGAGGCTGCGAGCATTGCACCCTCTATACAATGGGCCTTTTTCTCCTTTAAAACACGAATGGGAGACATACAAGTCTCACCACTTTTTTCATAATTAAAAGGAATAGAGTCCAAATAATCTTGGATCTTAGCGGGGGTGTTTAGTTTTTTGAGTTGATTTTCCATAGTAAGCAGTGAGCAGTAGGCAGTGATACAAAGTGTTAGAAGTTAGGGGTTAGGAGTTGGGGTAAATTTTCAATTTTCAAAAAATACAGACACTGGACCTGCCTCGCCGGCAGGCGGGTTCCAACTTTCCAGCCGTCGCGATTACGCTATGGCATGGCACGCGTTGGAATGACACAGGGTTTGTATTTTTTCTTTCAACTCCTAACGTCTAACACCTAACTTCTAACTATTGAGCCAAAGGCGCTAGATACGAATTCAAAAATGCTGGTATAACAAAAATTAATCCAATTGTTGGAATTACGATTACAAGTATTGTAATCCACATTGTAGTTAGAAAATACTTTCTTGTTTTTTCTACTGATTCTAAAATCGCATCAATCTTTGCACCCTGCTCTTCTAATTTTGTTTTTATTTCTTGTTCCATATTTATTAGTATAGCAGTGAGATACAAGATAAAAGAAGCACGAAGCAAGGAGAAGGGAGTACGAAGTACGAGATGCACACTAACACAAAATTTGTATTTTTCCTTTCTTCTTACTCTGTACTCCTTACTACTGTACCAATCCAGTAATTATTTTTTTAATTCGCTAATCTGCCCAGTTTTTGCATCATAATTTATCCATAAACTTTTACCCATAGATGGGCGAGTAGTCATCGGCTCACCAGCTTTTCTTTCTACATAATTAAATAGAGCAACGCCGTCATGGATTTCTACAGTTTGAGGTGCAATTCTATCACCCAAGAAAATAGTATTCGTTGGCATATATTTATCATCATTACTGTTCATTGCTAGGACAGCATAATAAAATGTACCACTTCCACCAGGATTATTTACAAGAAGTATCACTGCATCATTTTTACCATCGCCATTTAAATCTCCATAAACTGGCTCACCAAAAATAGATAAAGTATTTTTTGTTGCTGAGCCAGGAGTTATTTCATTGCTTGCAATTCCAGCAACTAAATTAAAAGTCTCACCATTAACAACATAAGTAAGATTTTTTACATCTTTAGTCATTTTACTCGGGGTATCAATATATATATCATCATTAATAAAATTAAATTTATAAACTCCCACTAAACAAACAACCGCAATTACACCCACAATCCAAAACGTAACACTTTTTATAGTTTTCATTATCATGTAATGAGTATAGCAGGGATAAATAGTTAGATGTTAGGAGTTAGGGGTTAGGAGTGAATACGAATTCATATTACCGGAAGCCTATTTTATTGATAAGATAAGTTAAAAACTAGAATTTTGGAGTTGCTCTATTTTAACCTCTAACTTCTAACACCTAACCTCTAACTTTGTGTACCCGAATACACAGAAAGTAGAGCGAATAATAAACTCATAACAAGGGGACCTAAGAATATTCCAATCGGGCCAAATAATACTAGTCCACCTAAAACAGAAAGTAGAACAAAGAGGGGATGAAGCTGTAAATGTTTTCCAATTAATTTTGGTCCAAGTATATTATCCACAAGTCCAACAATTAAAGTTCCCCAAATAGCTAGGCCAATTGCTGGAGTTGTATTTCCAATTGCAAAAAGATAAAAAACTGCTGGCACAAGTACGATAGCTGTACCAATACGAGGTACTAATGACGCGATAATTGCAACGCTTCCCCATAGAAGCCCATTTGGAAGTCCAAATAAATAAAAACCAATAGTCATTAAAATACCTTGTAGAAAAGCAATAACTAAATTTCCTTTTATTATTGAATTCACTGCAGACTCCAAACGTTTAAAAACAGTTTCGTCATCAGTGTCATTAAGCGGACTTAATTTAATTATAGATTTTTTTAATCTCTCGCCATCTTTAAGTAAATAATAAAAAGATATAAAGAAAATAAATAAATCAAGAAGAAAAACAGAGGCACCAGAAAGAGCTTGACCCAAATTACCAATCATCCAAGAAAGAACTTGTTTAATATAAAGAGTGGTATTATTTGAAATATTAGTAAAGTAGTCTTCGGTTCCTGGTATAATTTTTTCTGATGTTTGTCCAATATTATTAATTATAATAACAAGACCATTTTGTTTATCGTCTACCTGAGAAAAATTTCCATAGAGTTGTGCTGCCTCACGCGCTACCTGTGTTCCCAAAAATGTTAGGGGAATGATTATACAAATAATACTTAGAATAACTGTAATGGATGTGGCTGTTGCTTCATGTCCACCGATTAACCCTAATATTTTTTTATAAACTGGGTGGAGAACAACAGCACAAATAACTGCAAGTACGAGAGTTGCTAAAAATGGTTTAAGAACGAAAAATGCTAAAACTAACATCCCAGCTAAGATTGCTAAAAGAAAAGGATTTTTTGTTTTTATGTTTGTCATATTTTTCTTGATAAGTTTTTTGGTTATATATTTAAAGTATATACCCAAAAAAGATATATTTCATGTATTAACTCGTTAGAAGTTAGAGGTTAGGAGTTAGGGGTTTAATTCTAAAGTGCACCATGTGTGTGTATTAGAATTTGTATTAGGCCTCTAACTTTTAACTTCTAACATTTCTACTCTTGATTTCTGATTTATTGTAGCCAAATACAATTCCTCAACTTTTTCTCTTGCCCAAGGAGTTTTTCTTAAAAATTTTAAACTAGAGGAAATACTTGGGTCAGTAGTAAAGCATTTTATTTTAATATCAGCTCCGAGCTTTTCAAAACCATATTCTTTTACTAGATATTCAAGAACAGTTTTAAGAGTCTTTCCATATAATGGATCATTTGGATGTTCATTCATATTAATTTTGAAGAGTAATTTCTTCTATATATTTAAGTACAATATCTTCCACATTTTTATCAAAAATTATTTTATGATGCCCGTGGACATTAACGCCAATATTTTTTGCACCATCTAAATAGCTACCTTTCTCTGCCCATACATGATTATCATATTCTGGACAGATAGAAATTATTTTATTATTTACTTCTGTGTGCTTTTCTAAATCAAGAATAATTTTACTGTCAGTGGTTAATTCTTGTATGGAATCTAATGGTAAGAGTTTGGCCATGGAAGACCCAGAAAATGGGGTAGCCACAGAAATTAATCCTAATACTTTATTATCTTGATTTTGATGAGCCAAAAAATATTTTCCTATCAGACCGCCCTTACTGTGCGCTATCAAGATAACTCCTTTTAAATTATCTTTTTTAGTATCAATCTTTTCTATGACGTCTCTTAATTTTTTAGCAGAGTCCGGAATTTTAAAAAGGTTATAACCCAGCTCTGGAACAATATAAACTGGATGACCGGCGAGAGAAATTTTATCACCGAGAGTTTTCATAAAGCCCCATTTTCCTAAAATACCAGGAACTAAAATCACAGGTACTTTATTTTCTAAAACATAATTAAGATAATGTTTCGGTGGTTTGTGATAGATAAGTGAGGTAACAGAGCCATGTATCATGTATCCATAGTCGACAACCCAAGATAAAATTTTTTTATGTAATTTCATATTAAAAGTATAGCAAATTTAACAAAAAGTTATATAATGTGTTCTATGAAAGTAATTTTGTATATGGCAATAACCCCAAATGGATTAATTGCTAAGTCAAACGATGACACAAATTGGATAAGTCACAAAGAATGGAATTCATACAGTTTAGCAACGAGGGAGGCCGGTAATTTAATTATTGGTCATCGTACCTATAATACCTTAACTAAACAGCCTGAATTTTCTGAATTCAAAGATATTAAGATTGTTGTGGTAGCAACTCAACCAGTTAATCTGGAAACTGAGAAACATAGTGTTGCGGCATCTCCGAAAGCTGCGCTAGATTTATTTGCTAGTGAAGATAAAATTATTGTAGCTGGTGGAGGTAGTCTCAACGCCTCATTTTTAAAAGAAAATTTAATTGATGAAATCTATTTAGATATTGAACCGATTATTTTTGGAAAAGGTATACAAATTTTTCATGACAAAGATTTTGAGTGCAAACTTAAATTTATTGATTTAAAAAATATATCTGATAATGAAATTCAACTTCATTATCAAGTCTTAAAATAAAAGGTTCTATTTTAGTTTTTTCTTTTTAAACTAACGGTAGTAATTAAACCATTCCCAATAACTAAATATATTGGATAGAGGGCATTACTAATATCAAATGATGCTACGGCGAAAACATTTAATACTGCGACTAGAAATGATAAAAACCATGCAAGAGTACTTTCTGTACCTGGATTTAACCAAGTTTTTCTAGTAATGGCTAATGTACCCATAGCATCGACGAATACATTTAAGACTAATGCATATAAAGGATTTTTGGTATATATCCATAGAATTAAACCTAAAAATGAAGTCGCAAAGCAAGCGTAATCAAATTTTGAAAAAGAAAAGTAACCGGTTTTAAAAGAAATAGCAATCACAACAAATTGGCAGACTATATAACTGTGAATTACGAAACCCCAAA
>DOZK01000030.1 GCA_003518045.1 Candidatus Nomurabacteria bacterium | reverse complement strand
CAACACTAAATGTTAATTAACTCTAATTTTTAGTTTTTAATGAAATACCAAAAATTAAGCACTCTTTTTACGAGGAGAATTAATTTTATTCGAACGTTTAATCTTCGTCACTATCAGAACCAAACTCGCCGGTAAAGTTTTGGAGGGCTTCTACAATTGGGCTCATTTGACCTTCCATGATTTTTGGAAGACCGTGCCATGATTGGCGAATGCGGTGGTCGGTAACTCTATCTTGTGGAAAATTGTAGGTACGTATTTTTTCACTTCTGTCGCCTGTTCCTACTTGAGAACGTTTTTCATCTGCGTGCTTTTTATCATCTTCTTCTTGGGCGAGTTGGTCTAACTTTGCTTGTAACATTTCTAATGCGCGTTCACGATTTTTTAATTGAGAACGTTCAATAGTGCAACGAATAGCAATACCTGTTGGCTTGTGAATAATACGCACCGCTGTTTCTACTTTATTAACATTTTGCCCTCCTGCTCCACCGGAGCGAGATGTTTCGAATTCTAAATCACTTGCGGGAATATTTACTTTTGTTGTCGCACGAATTGGCATAACAGAAACTGTAACTGTGGAAGTATGTACACGGCCATTTTTTTCTGTCTCTGGAATACGCTGAACACGATGCACGCCAGTTTCAAATTTTAATGCCTCATAACAACCCTTACCTTTTACTTCAAAAGAAACATCTTTATACCCACCAACGTCCGACACTGACTCATCTAACTTGTTCCAACCCCAACCACGCTGTTCTGCATAATTTTGATACATTAAAGCAAGCTCCGCTGCGAAGAGTGATGACTCGTCCCCTCCTGCTCCACCTTGAATTTCTAAAATCATTGCCTTAGGTGCAATTTCTGCTTCCTTAGCTGCTTCTGCATCACTTTCCATTTGCTTCCAAAGAGCTTCTAATTGTGGAGTGAGAGTTGCGATTTCTAATTCAGCTAATTCTTTCATAGATGGGTCGGCGAGCAGAGTCTCGGCTTCAACTTTTGCATTTAAAAGTCTCTCGTATTCTTGTGCGAGATATGTTGTACGGGGATTTGTTTTAAAATCAGATAAGTCCATAAAGTCGAAAGTCTATAAAGTCCATAAAGTCGGACATCTAAAAATTAAGTTTACCATGTAAAAAAATAAAATACTGTTACTGTTTGCATTTTAAGAAGTAAGAAATAAGATGAAATACGCGAAGAGCGCATATTTTTGGAGGAAAATGTACTTAGGTGTACATTGCCCGACAAAAATATGCGCTCGACAAAGTAGTTCGCTTATTTATGACTTCTTAACTGCAGCCATGCGCTTCTTGAACTTATCAACGCGGCCAGTAGAATCAAGTACCTTATCCTGTCCTGTGTAGAATGGATGGCAAGCCTGACAGATTTCAACTTCTATCTTTTCTTGTGTTGAGCCAACACTATAAGTAGCGCCACAAGCACATGTAACTGTTGCGTTTGTATAATATGTTGGGTGAATGTCGGATTTCATGAATTTTCTATAGACTTTAGTAAGTTGTAGGATTATACCACTTTTACGAGTAGAAAGCAACAAAATCTCCTACGTTAGGGAGTTAGGACGTTCTTCGTTATTCGAAAACCCTAACGTCCTAACGACCAACGAATAACGGCCTTTTTATCTCTGCAATTTATCGATATCTGCTTGCATGCTATATAACTTTTTCATTACGGAGTTTCCATAGCCAGCGCCCGCTGATGATGAGGCGCATGAACGCCCAGAATAATATTTACATGCAGCATTTCTTTCTGACACTTCATTACCAGCAACAGCTCCCAAATCGGCTAAATAAAGAGACGTAGCTGTAATAGCGTGATATGGTTTCCAAGGGTCTGCAACTGATGCTCCTGTTATTTTTTCAATTCTATTTTCAAAAAGTTTCCATGTAGAAGGAATAAATTGTGAAGGCCCCATAGCTCCTCCCCAACCAGTTGGACTTCCTCCGCTATAAGCTGGAATCCAACAAGATACGGGTGTCTTTTGTGGATCACGTCCAAGTTTTGATAAGAAAGATGTAAATACTGGAACATCACGGTCTGGTTTCATTACTCTCTTTTTTACATCCCCAGTTTTTATTCCAACTCCATCACCAGTAGAATAATCACGTAAATAACATGCTCCAACATTTATACCAAGAGAAGATTCTTGCATAAGGATGGCTAAGATAAGTGCCGGGCGCACTCCTGTAGTTTTACTTGCAGCAAGTGCAAAATCATATGCTGTACCAAAAGAAATACTTCCGGCATCACGAAGTTCGAATAATCTTGCGCGTATTGTAGCGGCCTCTTTTTCACGGGCAACTAAAACTTTTTTATATTGTGTTTCTTGATTTTTTGTAATAGTAAGCAAACTATTTTTTTCTTTTTGATTTAATTCAACTTGTTTTTTAACTGCTTGTTGAGCTAATTTTTTTTGAGTTTCTTCATCTTTTGAATCCTCTAGCTGTGTTTTAACTTGGTTTATTTCATCTTCTGTTGCACGGATATCTTTAAAGCTTTGATTAAGCGCACGATTAAGTGTTGAGAAAGAATCTACATCAGAAAAAAAAGTAGACAAACTATTAGACTGAAGCCCAAAATCAAGTAAAGAATATTGTTCTAAATATCTTGTCTTTCTCATTATCTGAGCCAGAGAATCTTTTTCTCTATCCATTTTTTCATTAAGAATTTTCAATGTCCTATCTTTCTCGGAAATATTTTGAGTAAGTCGTGCGATTGCAGCATCTTGGGCTTTTATCTTTAGCTTACTTTGCTCTATCTTTTTTGCTAAAACCGAAATATCGTTTTTGAGTGAAGCCCCTTGTTGTTTTGTTTCTGAAATACTATTTGTAAGAGCTTTTATTTGTGCCTCTAAATTAGCCAGGTCTGCTTCAAGTTCGGCTCGAGTTTGTTCAGCAAATACTGGTATATACCCTTGCATAGGAACAAGAGTAAATAAAATGACAAAAATAAAAATAGCGAAGCGATTTCTCATAGATACAGTATAGCATCCCTGCTTGATACAAAATCAAGCAGGGAATTTCCAATGAAACAATTTTCAATTTTCAAAAAAATACAAAAAGCGCGACCTTTGATATGTACCCCAAAAAG
>DOZK01000027.1 GCA_003518045.1 Candidatus Nomurabacteria bacterium | reverse complement strand
AACACTAAATGTTTATTAACTCCATAATTTAAAATTTTGTGCTAAAATCATATTATGAAACATACACTTTTTATTACAGGTGGAGCGGGATATGTCGGGGCAATGCTTTGCGACCAGTTCGCTAAGCGTGATGATGTCGAAAAGATTATTACTCTTGATAAAGAAGAGGAGACAGATTTAACTAAAAATAATCCTAATAAACATAAAATTATTTTTATTAAAACAAACACATCGGACAATAATTGGGAAGAAGAAGTTAAAAGTTATAATCCAGATGTTGTTATTCATACTGCATGGCAAATTCGTCATATGTATGGAAATGAAAAGACAGAATGGAAATGGAATATAGACGGGTCTGATAAAATTTTTGATTTTGCTTTTAATAATCCATCAGTTAAAAAATTAATTCATTTCTCAACTGTTGCTTCGTATGGTGCCTTTCCGGAAAATACCGTTGACCATTTTTATAAAGAGTCCGAGCCTTTTATGGTCTCCGAGTATCTTTATTCAGAAGAGAAAAGAATATGCGAGGAGCATTTAGAAGAGAGATATAAAAAAGCAAAAGAAAATAATTGGAATGGACAAGTTTTTGTTGTGCGTCCCGCAGCTATCACTGGCCCACGTGGGCGTTATGACCGTATTCGTTTCGGATTGCAGTCTGCATTATCAGGAAGTCTCAAGCGTGGTTTTGTAAATAACATGGTTATGGTTCTTACTTCATATGTACCAGTAACCAAGAATTGGCTACGTCAATATCTTCACGAGGATGACGTTACAGATATTATGGCATTATTTAGTTTTAATGAATTGGAAGGAAATTATGAAGTATTTAATATTTCTCCGCCAGGGGACTGTGTTTTTGGAAAAGATATGGCAGAGGCTGTCGGTAAAAAGACGCTTCCAATCTATCCATGGATGGCACGCCTTGCATTCTTTTTCTTTTGGCATGCAACACGAGGGAAAATTCCTACATCACCTGGAAGTTGGCGAGGATATTCTTATCCAATCGCAGTGGACGGGTCAAAGCTTACAAAACAATATGGCTATGTTTATAAATTCCCGTCAAAAGAAGCCTTCGCAAAAAATGAGGGGAGGTACAGGGTTAGTCTTTAGCCACTAGGGTATAGCCAATAGGAAATGCAATTTCGAAATGAACTACCTCGCAGCAAGCAGGTGGGGTATCTTGTGTCATCCCAGGCTTGACCTGGGATCCAGGTACAGACACTGGACCCGCCTTGCCGGCGAGGCAGGTCTCCGCATTCGCGAGGATGACACAATTCCTGTAGCAAGCTGCTGGGAATGAACCCTAAGAGAGATTCAAGAGTGGCCACGAAGTGGCCACTCTTGCTATAAAACCCTTTTAAATAAGGCGAAAATTGCTTGACTTTTAGCACAAAATGTGCTATATTGTACAGTAATTTCTGTACTTTTATAGTTTGTAAGAAAAACGTTTTAAAAAGTAGTCACAGCGATAAGTATTTCCATGATTGCTTGCCCCGCGAAGTTTTCAAAGCGAAGTGGGGAATGTTTATCGCTGTGACTATTAGACCGTTTGTGTCGAACACATAGCAATGCCCCAGAAAGGGAAACATCATGACTGACTCTCGTAAATTTGGCTCGGCTGTTTTGGCAACTGTCAGCATTGCTGACGAACATCTCGATGTTTGGACGCGTACCGCCAATGCGATGAACAAACAACAACCAGCACGTGCCATTGTGATGGCAACGTTGCTCGAAGAAGCCCTCGGCAAGCTCGACGCTGTCGTCGAACAGACCCGGTCGAAAACTCTGGCTGAACGTTACGAAGCGTTCACTCCAGAGTTGAAAGCCAAACTAGCTTTCGAAAAAGGGCGCCTCTACTTTTCGGTGGCCGGCGTAGGTCTTGAGTCTTCCAAATGGCCGGAACGGCTCAAGTCCGGTGGGCACGAGCTATCGAAGTGGGGTGCGGATATTCTCTCTAAACATGAATATGATTCTAAGCACCGCTTGGAGGCCGACAAAGTATACAAGCTCGCGCTTGTGCTTGGTACTGAGTTTGCGACCGATGCCAAACGGTCAACAGGCGAAGTGAAAGCGTTCGCTCGCCATGAGTTCGGTGACCAATCGGTCGACGGTCTCAAGGGGGAGTTAACACTTCTCATCCGTGAGAAGTTCACGAACGCGGAGCTTGAGGAGATGGGTTTGTGGTACATCGTTGTATTGCACGAACCAATTATCGATTCTGATGGCAGTCCGAGCGTGCTCTGTTCCAGTCGGCGCGATGGTTCGTATGTGGGCACGCGTTACGCTTCTCCTGTCATTCAGTGGCGTGCTCACGGGGCGTTTGCTTTCCCCGCTTGAACTTTGACTTTGGTTACTGGTAACTTTTAGCTCCTTTGACCTTAGTCCTTGGCCCCGTACGTAATTGTATGGGGTCATGTTTTTTTATATACTAAAAAATGAAAGTAGATAATGAATGCATGATTATGGTTATGCATCATCGAAATCAGTATCCATACGTTCAGAATATATGAGGTTAAGATTTTATATAGCGTAACATATGCAGACACTTCAAAAATGAAGTTACTTGGTATATCTTTTTAGGTGATTATGATCACGAATAAAATTCATCTTGAAGATTTGTAAACATTTCGACGAGAGGTGGTATTGGTGGAAAGATATATAATTCTGATGGCAATCCGAACGTGCTCTATTCCAATCGGAACGATGGTTCGTATGTGGACACGAATTACGATAATCCTGACAATCAGTGGAATGATAACGGAGCGTTTGCTTTCCCCGCAACTCACTTCATTTCTAAATGCCAACATTTTATGTTGGCATTTAGTTTTTCTTTTCCGCTTGTTGTTTTGTAAGTTGCCCATTCCAGCCACCTAACATTTTACCTATTTCATTAGTTTTTTCAGAAAGAGAAATATATTTTTTCGTATCAAGTGATTTTGTTTCAAAAAGAATTAAAAGGAGAATGTTTATTGTATCTAATTTTCGAATTGCTATACGAACAAAAGGCAACTTTTCTTCTTTTGATAAAAATGTTGCAACAGCAAGTGATTCAATCAGTTCTATAAAAAGAGTATCTATTTTTGTACCAAGAGAATAGCGATGGATTTTTGGAAGTATTAAGTGATACTCATTCCAAAGTTTATACGTTTCTTTTGTTTTCTCTAACACTGGGAGCAGTTTTGCTTTTTGGGTTTGCAAAACTGCTCGGGGGGGGGGGTAGACTCTGGTGAAGAATGAAAAAGTGTATTCATATGTATGATGATATCATCTCTGTCGAGAATTTGCTGTGTGCATGGCAGGAATTTGAAAGAGGAAAGAAAAAGAAAACTGATGTCATGGAATACAAGAGATATCTAATGACTCATATTTTAAATCTCCATAATGATTTGAAGAATAAGACATATAAACACGGAACATATGAACATTTTGTTATTAGTGACCCAAAGAGACGAGATATACATAAGGCCTCTGTACGAGACAGACTACTTCATCATGCTATCTATAGAAAACTCTATCCATTTTTTGATACAACATTTATCGCGGATTCGTATTCATGTCGGAATAATAAAGGAACGCATAGAGCAACTAAAAGGTTTGATGTATTTGCAAGGAAAGTAAGTAAAAATTATACGAGAACATGTTGGGTACTTAAATGTGATATACGAAAGTTTTTTGCGAGTATTGACCATGAAATTCTTTTGAAGATTTTGGAAACAAGAATAGAGGATGGGGATGTTTTTAATCTTCTTGAAAATGTTATTGGGAGTTTTTCTAGTAATTCTGGTGTCATTCCCGCGGAGGCGGGAATCCAGGTTAAAAACCTCATCAACCAAGATAGGACACTGGATTCCCGCCTGCGCGGGAATGACAAACCGAGAGGTCTTCCTTTGGGAAATTTAACATCACAATTACTTGTAAACATTTACATGAATGAGTTTGATCAGTATGTGAAGCATAAATTAAAAATAAAATATTATATTAGATATGCGGATGATTTTGTTTTTCTTTCGGATAGTAGAAATGATTTAGATTTGTTGTATCAAAAAGTCGAAGACTTTTTGATACAAAATCTCAAGCTTACACTTCATCCCGATAAGGTATCCATTACCACTTTTGCAAGTGGTGTGGACTTTCTCGGTTGGATACATTTCCCATATCATAAAGTATTAAGAACTGTTACAAAGAAAAGAATGTTTAGGAAGTTAAGTGAAAAGAATGTGTCGAGTTATTTAGGGTTATTGAGTCATGGAAATGGGCAGAAAATAGCAAAGCAGATTCAAGGTATGGTTAAGTTAAAAGTATAAATCAAAAGCGAGAACGAATTTGTACTCACTTTATGGACTTTCGACCCGCCTTGCCGGCGAGGCAGGCTTTATGAACTTTTGAATAATTAAGCTTGATTAAAGCTTAATTTTGATATATAATAACGCGACTATGATGCAGATAACTACAGCGCCACGCGCTCCAAAAGAAACAAAAAAAGATGGTTTTATACCAGCTGTGTATTACGGTGCACAACAGGCCTCAACTCCTATTTTTATCGATTTTATTGAATTTAAGAAAGTTTTAGCAGATGCCGGCGAATCAAGCTCTATTACTCTTGTTACAGAACATGGTAATGAAGTTGCCATGATTCAAGATGTACAGCTTGATCCAGTTAGAAGTAATCCTATACACGTAGACTTTTATGTTCTTGAAAAAGGTCAGAAAGTGCACGTTAAAACTCCTATTGTATTCGTTGGTGAATCACAGGCTGTTAAAGAAGGTGGAGTATTCGTAAAAGTTATGCATGAACTTTCTGTTGAAGGTGAGCCAAGTAAACTACCTCACGAATTCTCTGTAGATATTTCAGCTCTTGTCGCTAAGGATAGTGTTATACATGTTAAAGATTTAATTCTTCCAAATGGTGTAGAACTTTATCACGTTAATGGAGAAGACGTTGTTGCATCTATTTCAGAAGCTCGTGAAGAAGTTATAGAGGAAGCACCAGTTGCAACTGATTTGAGTGCTATTGAAGTTGAGGCTAAGGGTAAGAAAGAAGAAGGTGAAGCAGAAGCACCAGCAGCTGAATAGGCCCGCTTCCAAAATTACTTTATCTTCTTCGTTATGGGTCCCCAGTTTTTCAGTGTTGTACTACTAAGTACATCTCCTTCTAAACTTTCCCCATGCCTTGAATATAAAGCAATTTTGAAACCGGCTAACGTAATATAAGGGGATACAATACAAAAAGCGCGACCGAAGTGATATGTACCCTATAAAGTAGACACCTATCAGAGCGACTATTTCTTTAA
>DOZK01000007.1:1782-9811 GCA_003518045.1 Candidatus Nomurabacteria bacterium | reverse complement strand
ACACTAAATGTTAATTAACTCAATTTATCCCGCTAAGCGGGGATGCCTAATGTCTAAAATCTACCTCTAACAATTGTCTCCCGCAACAAATCCAGTAGTCCAACAAAGTTGAAGACTGTAACCACCTGAGGGTCTATCAATATTTAAAACGTCTCCAACTAAATATAAATTTGGAATTAAACGTGATTGCATTGTTTTAAAATCTACTTCTTTTAAATCAACACCACCAGAAGAAACAATTGCTTTTTCTTTTCCTAGTAAACCTTTAACATGAAGTGGAATTGCTTTCATAATTTCCACAAGCTTCACGCGGTCTTCACTAGAAACACTATGACTATAAGTTTCACCATCAATATTTCCCATATTAAGAATTGGAGTTTGAAGTGATGCTGGTATTAAAGGATTAAGAACATTTTTTAATTTTTTATTACTTTCTGCAACTAGAATATTTTGCAAATCTTGTTTTAAACCACGATTATCTCTATTTGGGAAAAGGTCTATTTTTATTTCAACCTCACCGTATTTTAAAAGTTCACCAATATCTTTACTCATATTTAAAACAGTTGGGCCACTGATGCCAACATGTGTGAAAAGAAGCTTCCCTTTATATGCTTCCTGTTTTTTATTATTCTGAAAAGTAGTAAGTTTAATATCTGTAAGTTTTACTCCAGCGACGTCTTTTATCCAGTCATCATTTAATGCAACAGGCACAAGTGCAAAATTATTATCAACAATAGTATGATTTAATTTCTTTAACCACTGAAAACCTTCTCCAGTTGAGCCTGTTTCAGGTCGTGAAGTCCCACCGGTTGCTAATACACAAGCTTTAGTATGAATTGTATTTCCACTTGCTGTTGATATAACAATGTCTCCAGTTTTTTTATCAACTTCAATGGAGCGCACATTTGTACTTTTATGTATTACAACATTATTTTTCTGCATATAATTATAAAGCACATCAAGTACTGACTGTGAAGAATCAGATACTGGGAATATTCTCCCTTCGTTTTCTTCTTTTGTCGCCATTCCATTATCATTAAAAAATGAAAGAGTTTTTGTTACATCAAATTGTGAAAATGCTGAAAAAAGAAATTGGTCATTCCCTTTGTACTTAGCAAGCAGTGTGCGATTATCTGGTTTGTTATTTGTTAAATTACATCTTCCACCACCAGTTATGAGTAATTTCTTGCCGAGATTTGTATTTTTTTCAAGTAATAAAACTTTCTTCCCTCTCTCACCTGCTCTTCCTGCTGCCATCATTCCTGCTGGTCCAGCACCAATAACAACAACATCCCATATTTTATTTTCTGTTTTAGTATTTGGCATTGTAGGTAGTTTCTAGTTGTTAGTTTCCAGTTTCAAGTAATACTTAAAATATTTACTAGTTATTTTGCTTAGACCATTCATATAAGGCAACTGCTGTTGCATTTGATGCATTTAACGATTCACATTTATTATCTATTTTTATAGAAAGTTTAAAATCACAAAGCTCTAAAGTTTTTGTACGTATTCCCTCTCCTTCACTTCCAATAACTATTACAGTATTAGTATCAAATTTTACATCATTTAAATTAGTATCACCATCACCAGTTAATCCATAAGTCCAAAAAGTATTTTGTTTTAATTTTTCTAAAACTGTATTTATATTTCCAATTCTCACAATTGGTATTGAAAAATTCATTCCGGCTGAAGTTTTTATAACAGTACCCGTGATTTGTGTTTGATTATGCTCTGGCATAAGAATAGCGTCTGCTCCGAACGCAACAGATGAACGAATTATGGCCCCAACATTATGTGGGTCTTTTAATTCATCAAGCAAAACAAAAAGTGAATTAGTACTTTTATTTTTTGCTTTTGCGAGAACTTCATCAAGTGTTGTATATAAAACTTTTTCATTAAGTAATGCACAAATTCCTTGGTGAACAGTATCGCGACCAACAAAATTTTCTATTTCATCTCTTGTAACAACATCATAATCAAGTTTATTTGTTTGAATTAAACTAGATATTTCTGCATCATTTTCTGTTTGTTTTGTTATAAAAAGTTTCTCAATAGCAAAACTAGCACCACGTTTGTGGGCTAAAATGGCTTCTTTTAAAGGATTTTTACCATATAAATAGGTCTTTTCTGTCATATACTAGACATTATAGCATATTTATTGTAATTTGGCCCGCCCCGCTGGGGCAGGGCTAGTCCATAAAGTGAATACAGATACAAAAGAACAGCACCTAAGGTGCTGTTCTTCTGTGTTTAATTAAAAATTAAAAATTCCACGAAGTGGCTACCTGTCCCACGGGAAATTTCTTCCGAAATGTCCCCAAGTACAAGTCTCTGTATATTTAACATTATCCAAATCAAGTGCCTTACGTATTCCAGCTGGAGTTAAATCATATCCGGATATAGTTTCCTCTACGCCGTCAACAACAGCAACTGCCATCACTGGCTCTGCTTTTCCAATTGCGTATGCAAGTTTTGTAAATACTTCCTTTGCATTACGCGAACGTAATAAATCAACAGCGATACGGCGTGCCATATACGCTCCTGAGCGGTCTACTTTTGTATAATCTTTTCCTGAAAATGATCCACCACCAATTGTAATCTCTGGACCATAATTATCCACAATTAATTTTCTTCCTGAGAGTCCAGTGTCAGCGTCGAACCCACCAGAAGTCCATTCCCCTGCTTGATTCATTAAATATTCATCAGCAGTAATTATACTTTTAACAAGAGCTAACAGTTCATCATTTTTTGTATTTTGGAAACTAGCAACAACAGTAGTTACTTTATCTCCATCAATTGTAACTTGAGTCTTTCCGTCATATGGATAAACTTCATATATTTTCTGACAAACCATACGAGCTAAATCATATTCTTTTGGCATATAATCTGTTGTCTCTGATGTAGCATATCCTTTCATAATTCCCTGGTCTCCTGCTCCACCAGTGTCCACTCCACGAGCGATTTCTTTACTCTGAGCTACGATGTTCACAATAACTTTATAATCTGCCCCAACAATTCCTTTTACAACAGCTTCAATATCTGGTGTTGCATTTGAAGTTACTTCACCATTTATTGTAATTAAATTATGTCCACCCATCACCTCCATAGCGACACGACTATCTTTATCATCTTTCACATAGGCATCCAATATACTGTCTGCAATAAAATCGCAACGTTTATCTGGATGTCCTGGTGTTACACATTCTGCTGTTTTTTTCATTTTATAATTTAAATTAAAAATTTCCTGATTAATGGATAATTCAGGAAGAAAGACGTTTTTTTGTTTTATCTTTCCTCCATTTTACTGGGGGCTGAATTTAAGCACCTACTTATTGCTAAGGGTTGCTGATGGGTCATAGAGTCAGTACTCTCACCATCTCTTGATAACGATATTGAATTTTGTTAACTCACTGAGTGTAGTATAGATTCTTTTATATGGCAAGAAAATGTTGGGTAGTGTTTAGCGTGTGAATTGTAATAAATATAGAGATTTATAAAATATTCAATGAAACAATATTCAATATTCAAAAAAGATACAGATACAGTATAGGACACTGGATTCCAACTTTCGTTGGAATGACAAGAGTTCAAGTGTCGTAATTCAAAGTTATCTAACGAAAATACTGAAAAAGCTAAGTATGAAATCAAGTAGATATCTAATGGCCTGAATTATCATTCCAAAAATACTAGTAATAAAGTTAAGAAGCATTGAAATAAGTTGCATATACTTTCAGTCTACTCTTTATAACTAAAATACCCTAACTTCCTTTAAATCACAAAATAAGAGTTTGTGTCATTCCCGTGAAGACGGGAATCCAGTATTTTAAATTAAGTAGGTAGTGAGTAGTGAATAGTATGTAGTAATACAAATAACAAACATGGACCTGCCTCGCCGGCAAGGCGGGTACCCACCTTCGTGGGTATGACACACTCAAAAAATGGAGCCGTAATTCAAAATAACTTCTAAATATTTTTTAATTCTCGTCTTAATTTTTTGTAATCAGGAATAGTTTGTTCTACGAGTTCCCAAAATTTGGACGAGTGGTTCATTTCTTTCAAATGGCACAACTCATGAACTATTAAATAGTCAGCCAAAATTTCAGGCAGGAAAATAATACGATAATTAAAATTAAAATTTCCTTTCTTTGAGCAACTCCCCCACCTAGTTTTTGTATTTTTTATTGAAACGTTCTTCCAAGTCAAATTATAATAATTATTCCAAAATAAAAGTTTTTTATTTACCAATTTTAGGGCTTCTTCTTTATTTTCAACCAGCCCCTTCTTGCTACTTTTCGGAAGTGTACTTATTCCACGTTTCTCCACTCTAATTTTCATTTTATTTAAACTATTTTCTATCCAAGCTCTTTTTTCATTTACAAATTTTTCTGCAATAGCAATATTGACTCGCGAAGGATATGTTACCACAATAGACAAATCAGATTTTATACTAATTCGTAATTGTTTTGCTTTAATACTTTGCTTATAGACTATATTCATGTGGTACTTTATAGTTTTCTACTATCATAAGCCCAATGAAGTAATGCTTGACGTTGTTTTGTATTACATGAGTAGTCCCCGACTCTACACTTATTTCTTATTTGGGAGACATGACGGACCATGGCCCGAAATCTTTTAATTTGTCGCCTGTCCTCGTCTTCAATTCTCCTACCCATATAATATCTACAATACCACTCGAACCATCCCCTTGGATCATCTTTATATATCCAACCTTTAGATTGCCAAACAGAAAGTGGTTGACTGGCATCTACTTTAAAATAATTTAAATTAATGTCTTTTTTATCCTCTGCTAATTTTGCATGAGTAAACCAATCTTTAGGGAATTCTGTTTTACAATCCGTCATATATTTACCACCAAAAACTCCAAGAGTAAGCATTTGCTTTGGAGATAAATCAGGTTTAAACATCGGGTCAAAATTTTTACCTGTTGGTTCTGTTATTTTGTATTTATAATTCTTTTGAAATTTATCGTTTACCACCACTTCAGTATTTATAAAAGATTTCATTACTTATATAATACGACAACTAAGAAACTTTACCAATAAAAGGTACAGACAATTTTCTTTTGAAGCCTAAAACATTTTTTGTAGTTATAAAATTTGAGCCAGCAAAAAGTTTATTAATTTCTTTGTAAGTGGAAATACTTTGTGGTTTCTTTGACTTATTTTTAACAGAATCAAAAGCGGTCGTTGTAGAAACTTTTAATGTAAAACGTATACCAATTTCTCTTGTTAAATCCTTTTTTATTTTTTCTGCAATTTCTGCATAAGTCATTTTGAAAAATGTACGTAAGCCTGTTAAGTCAGCCAAACATTCATTCATGTTTCCCTCAACAACATCTGGCGTATACTTACGAATTATTGCATACATGCGACGGCTATAATTAATACGAGAATTATTTTTTCCGTAAGTGCCGATGCTTATTATTGCTCTGTGAGAATTTTTTGAGGAAGTCATGGGGGTAGATGTTAGATTTTAGACATTAGATTTTAGATGATACAAATACGGTTATCGGGAGAGTTCGGAGAGTTGAGAGAGTCTTGTTATAAAGTTACTCCTACTGCTTAAATATTGTGATTCAATATTTTTTGGAGTTTTATTTATTTCAATTTGTATTGATAGATTTAAAATTTTCATGGTGGTGGAATAATTGTTAGAGGTTAGGTGTTAGAAGTTAGGGGTTGATAGTCGCCGAGTGTTGATAATGTATGAACTTGGATGAAATTCGAGGAAAAGTTTTATTTTTCGACTGAGATGTACTTTGTTGTACATTGAGGGAGAAAAATAATACTTTGACAAAGAAGTTCGCCGAGTTCATACATTATCATCTATACTTCCTTATTACTGCTTTTAACACTGCTTCAATTCTTAATTTATTTGGATTGGGATATATTTTTTTAAATGCTTTATTTGCTGGAACGAGAACTGGTTTACCATTTTCTGTTTGAAGATATTTTAATGTGTATTCATTATCTACAAGAGCTAAAACTATATCTCCCCGTTTGGCTGTCCTACCACGTTCTACTAGTACTAAATCCCCTTCCATAATCCCGGCGTCTTTCATTGATTCCCCTCTGACTTCCAACATATACGTTGCATTTTTTCTTTCTATTAAAAAATCATCAAGGGATAAAAGCTCTGTGGTTGTGTCATCTTCTGCCATAGTGGGAAATCCTGCTTGAACGGTACCAAGTCTCATCACAGAGCCAATTTGAGCCAAAGAAAGCTTGTTACCAGACTTCTCTAATATTCCACCTTCGATAAGTTTCTTAACTCTGTAAGCAACTGTATTTTTGGAGGAAACACCGAAGAGATTTTTCATTTCTTCAAATGTTGGCATGCGTTTATTTTCTATAAAAAATGTTGATATTTCTTGTTGGTCTTTCATGTATTTAGTATAATAGAACAAATGTTCTAATGCAATAGAACAGGTGGGGATAAGTCAGGCAGGAAACAGTAGGCAGAAAATGTTAGAGGTTAGAAGTTAGAGGTTAGGGGTTGGTGGTTCGGGTAAATTTCCAATTTCCAATTTTCAATTTCCAAAAAAATACAACGAGTCGCGCCTACCCAACTTCGTGATTACACTCCGCTCGGGTAAAAGGCGCGACTCGTTGTATTTCACTAATAACCAATAACTACAAACTAGTAACTATCCCTAATACGCTCCTGTGTTATTTAAAAGAGAAACATTTTTATATCCCTTTCCTTTCAAAATATGTTGTGCTACTTCAGCACGCGCCCCACTGCGACAATAAAGTATTATTTCTTCTTCAAAAGGAAAATTAATAGACGAAGCCATTGATGCATCTAATGGAATATTTATTGCGCCATCATGATGCCTGTCATCATATTCATTTTTTGTTCTTACATCTATAAGCATAATTTATTACCAATTTAAATATGTAATTGTAATCTGTAAAACAGTAGCAAATGATACCCAAGCTAAATATGGAAGATTTACAACGGCGACCCAAAGATATTTTTTCCAAGAAATTTTTATCAACCAAATAAGCGTAACTAAAACTAAAAGTATATCTAATGTTGCAAGAATATTATTTTGTAATACAAATTGAATTGGAGAAAATAAAAAGTTAAAGATAAGATTAAGAGCAAAAGGCAAAGCAAATTTCCAGTTTATCTCTCCCCTATTGTATTTATAAAAAATATAACCAAAACTTATTGCTATTAGTGTATAAAGAAAAGTCCAAGCTGGACCAAAAACCCATGCGGGTGGTGCCCATTCTGGTCTGATTAAACTTGCATACCAAATTTGTGTTGTATTCATAATTTTAGTATATAATATCAAATTTAATTAAACTAACTACCTGAATTTGTCTCATTCCAAACTTGCTTGCCACGCTAAAGTGTAATCACGAAAGCGAGGATTTGGAACCTGCCTCGCCGGCGGGCGGGTCCAGGTTCCGGACACTGGATTCCCGCCTTCGCGGGAATGACAGAATTCAGATATGTTTGTTGGAAATGGTATTAACAATTATTTTACTGTAGCTTAAAGATTGAGCATTTAAGGAAAAGCTCTGTTCCTTCCATAGAGGTTTCGTCCACGTATTTTTTTGTAAATGTAGAACAGTAAGCATGTACTTCGTCAACTTGTTCTGTGAGTAATTTACTCTCTAATCCCTGCTCCCAATCGGACAAACATTCTCTATATGTAATTCCATCTGGTTTATAAAATGGACAACGTTTTTCTATCGTCGTCTCAGCAAATTGTGTAAAATCTTTTTCTTTGATGGATGAGTATAAATCCGTTGGAGTAGTATCGGCATCTTGCTCTTTCACATAATTTGATACATCTGTTGCAGAGTTTTTGTTATTTAATTGTGAGTTCTCATCCTCTTTTCCAATTTGATATCCAAAATAAAATGAAGCGATAGTGAGCAGACCAACTATTCCAAAAATAAATTCTTTTTTCATTATAATTATTAGTATACCTTAATTAGAGTTTCTTATAGTTCTTGTTTGATAAAAATTTCCTTTTCGATACACTTTTTAG
>DOZK01000007.1:0-1664 GCA_003518045.1 Candidatus Nomurabacteria bacterium | reverse complement strand
CTAAAAAGTGTATCGAAAAGGAACATGTGGATATCTTTGACAACTAGTGCTCAGAAAGTATATAATGTTAATATCACTACGAAAAAGACCCCTACGCAGTTTGTCTGCGTCGGGGGCTTTTTCTTTTAAAAATTGTTTTAATGTGAATGGTTTTTGTCCCTATACCGATTTTCAAGTATAGATTTTTGATGATCTAAGTATGCAATTTTAGCGTCAGTTCTTTTAAGAAGAACGGAACATTTTTCCGATGTGGATGGTGATAAAATAACTTCTAGCTTGGATTTTTCCATTAAGAAAGAAATTAAACTGGCATAATCTCCGTCGCTCGATACTAAGATTGCTTTTTTAAAAGTGTTTTCATATGTATCTTTCATCACCCTTACAACAATGTCTGCATCACAATTACCTTTTACTTTTTTAGAAATTTTATCATAAGTAACTTCTTTAAAAATTAATTTATATCCAGCATCTTGTAGTTCTGTATATAAATCTTTATATTTAGGAATAAGACCAAGAAATAAATATGCATGTTCTACGTCATATTTTTCAGTGAGCCAAATACGGAGTCTTTTATAGTCCATTTTCCACCCTAAATCCTCTATTCCTTTATAAAGATTTGCTCCATCAATATAAGCTACATTTCTTTCAGTTTTATCCATAAATAAAGTATATATTATGGTGTATTATTTACCACAAACAGATCTTGATTAAAGCCACCGATGCCGACGGAGGTTACTGAGGTATCTTCTTTCCTTTCGTCTTCCGACATTTTTTTCCATTTCAAAATATTTTCATATACTCGACAATTCATACAGCCATCTTTTCCGTTTAAGCAAGAAAATTCATTTTTATCACGAGCGAGTTTGACGCGGAGCGCGACGTCGTAGACGTCGCGCCGTGCTTTCTCTAAATCCGGCAATTCTTTCTCCACTATTTTATCACTTTCCAAATACCAATAACTTGCACGAGTAACTTTTCGCTTTTGAAGAGCATTACAAAGAAGTAAATAAATTGGAAGTTGAAGCGAGCCATCTTTTTCTTCATTTTTTCCAGTTTTAAAATCTATAATATGAAGTGTGTCATCATCTAAATATTCTATCCAGTCGACTTGTCCATTTAAAATAATATTATCGTCCTCCGATAGATAATAATTCGGATTCATTTTTTCTTTTGGAAGTTTAATTCTTTTATTAACAAGAAACCGTGGATCTTTGATGACAGTATTTATCATTTCTTTTCCACGCAATTTAAATTCTTCTTCCATTTCAGCACCAGTAAAACCGCCTCTTATCCCTGTTACTTTTAACCATTCTTCTTCGAAGGTGGCACGCAAGTCGCGCTTCATTCGTTCATTTGCCGGATAGTTTCCAAGTCCTTCTAAAACTTCATGTACTGCAATGCCGAGCGACATATGTGGAGAGACAATAGACATTTTGCGACCAGTCCCTGGGTCTTTGTACATATTATGCAAATAATATAAACGAGGACATTTAAGAAAATCTCCCATTGAAGAGTGCGATACCCAAACAGCGGTGTATTTGTCGGCCATGGGGACAGTATAACAGGAAACACTGCTTGGGGCAGTGTTAATTTCTAATTTTTAGTTTTTAATTTTTATTGAAATGCAATACCATCACCATTTCCTGAATTAGCACTCTAATTGC
>DOZK01000006.1 GCA_003518045.1 Candidatus Nomurabacteria bacterium | reverse complement strand
AACTATTTTTTTGTATTAGCTCCGAATTTTCAATTTTTAATTTTTAATTAGATACAAAAAATAAATACTTTCCTTCCTCGTCAGGTGGAATTTTTAACCCGCCTTGCCGTCGAGGCAGGTTTCTAATTTTAAATTTTTAATGAGGAGCAGACTCGGTGTCATTCCCGCGCAGGCGGGAATCCAGTGTCTTTTACCCGTATTTTTTGAAAATTGGAAATTGATAATTGAAAATTAAATGGATTTAGCGGAACATATCACCTATGATATAATCTAATCCTATGTCTACAACTAACTACGATTTAATTATTATCGGTGGAGGGCCAGCCGGAACTGCCGCCTCTGTCTACGCTGCCCGCAAACAACTAAAAACCTTACTTATTCTAAAAGAATGGGGTGGTCAATCTACTGTATCCGAAGATATTCAAAATTGGATAGGAACTCCACACATTTCTGG
Organism: Candidatus Nomurabacteria bacterium; assembly: GCA_003518045.1. Taxonomy (GTDB): domain Bacteria; phylum Patescibacteriota; class Minisyncoccia; order Phycocordibacterales; family UBA5272; genus UBA11704. The sequence goes on along the minus strand of DOZK01000006.1, from coordinate 5,015 downwards.
TGCAAAACTTGCTGAATCTTTAAAAGCTCACGTCTTAGAATACCAAGGAGATGTATTACACATAGCCGAGGGTGAGTACGTTGCAAAAGTTGAAGGAACAGATGGCTCTTTTACTGTTACAACAGATAAAAATTCTTATAATTCAAAAACTATTCTTGTTTCAACTGGCTCATCTCGTAGAAAATTAGACGTAAAAGGTGCTGATACTTTTGAACATAAAGGTCTTACTTATTGTGCATCATGTGATGGACCATTATTCTCTGGATCTGATGTTGTTGTTATTGGTGGTGGAAATGCCGGCTTTGAATCCGCTGCTCAATTACTCGCCTATTGTAAAAGTGTAACTTTACTTTCAAGAAGCGAACCACGCGCTGATGCAATAACTGTAGAAAAATTAAAACAAAACGAAAAGTTTAAATTAGTAATAAACGCAATTCCAAAAAAAGTTGAAGGTAGTGTTTTCGTAGAATCATTTACGTATGAAGATGCTACGTGTGAAGTTACAATTCCTGTCTCTGCAATATTCGTAGAAATTGGCCAAATCCCAGCAACTTCGTTTGTTGAAGGATTAGTCGATATGACCCCAACAAAAAATATTGTAATTAATCCCCGCACTCAAGAAACTTCTGTGAAAGGCATTTGGTCAGCTGGGGACTGTACTGATGTTTTGTATCATCAAAACAACATCGCCGCAGGCGATGCTGTGCGTGCGCTTGAAGACATCTATTTGCATTTAAAAGCTTAAATATGGAAACTAATAAATTTTTAGCCTGGCAAGACATAGTTCTTACAATTATAATCACTATAACAAGTTATTGTTTTTTCCTTTTAATTTATGGACTGGTTTTTCAGTTTGATGGAAATTCCTCATGCCATCCATTATTTTCTTGTATCACTGTTGGGTGGATTTCAAAATATTCAGAATTAGTTGTCTTACCTATAGCAATAATTTTTAAATTTATATTCAAAGATAAAAATTTACCTCTTATAACGTTGGCGGTAAATCTTCTTGTCTTTATTTCTATAATCCTAGTTATCTCTTTAGGAAATATGCCTTTCGCTAAGAATCTAGAATACTCTAAATCTTTTTGCTCTATCATTAAAGATGACCAAAAAAGAAATAGCTGTTTCTATCGAATAGCAGACCGAGATAAAAATTTATCGGAATGTGACTTAATGTCTAATGGTAATTATTCTGGAAATAATCGCTACGCCTGCCGTGCAAAAATAAATTTTGATATATGTAATTCAATACAAAATCAATCTGAACGAAAAACCTGTTTTGATAATATCCCAAAATAGTAGAAACTTGACTCGTGCTTAGTTTTGTATTTTGTATAATCTAAAATCTAATTTATCCCGCCAAGCGGGATGTCTACTGTCTAATGTCTGCTCCCCGGCAATTTCGCAACTGAAAGCGCCACATCCAACCATTCCTCTCTAGAATTTCTGTCTTCATATATTTCAGATGGCACAAGAAAATAATAAAGATGGGCATCTTTCCCTTCTTTTTTATATCCAAACATTTTACTTCCACGCGACAAATACCAATCAGCTAATTCTTTTGAGCCTTTAAAATAAAGTTCATCGTCTTCTAAAATAGCGAAGGCCTTGCCTTCGTAATACAAAATATGCGCGCCCATCATAGCCCGAAAAGTTATCGGCTCCCCTTCTCCAAAAATATCATATACGATATATTCCAAAAATGGTGTTGTTTTCATAAAGACAGTATACTATTTGTATGACAAATTTAATTGCACGTATTAAAAAAGCTATAGGCCCTGGTGTTATTACTGGTATCGCAGATGATGATCCATCAGGAATAGCAACATATGCACAAACTGGGGCCATGTTTGGTTTCGCACAATTATGGCTCGCAATTTTTTCTTATCCTTTCATGTTGGCCATACAAGAAATGTGCGGACGTATCGGAACAGTAACAGGTACTGGACTCGCTGGTATAATTAAAAAATATTATAGTCCTCGTATTTTGTTTGGAGCCGTCGCATTGCTAGCAATAACTAATATAATAAATATAGGAGCTGATTTAGGCGCTATGGCTTCGGCAACACAATTAATAATTCCTGTTAATTTCACAGTAGCACTTCTCACTCTTACAATAATAACAATATTAACAGAAGTATTTGTTCCATATAAAACTTATGTAGCAATATTAAAATATTTAGCATTAACAGTATTCTCATATGTCATAGCAGCCTTTGCTATTCATCAAGATTGGTCAAAAATATTTCATATGGCTATTGTTCCTCATATGATTTGGAGCAGAGATTACATTTTAAATGTAACAGCCATGTTGGGTACAACTATTTCCCCTTACCTTTTCTTTTGGCAAGCAGATGAGGAAGTTGAAGAAGAATTATTAAATAAAAAAATACGCGCCATGGGTAAAGGTGTACCAAAAGTAAGCAATGGCGATTTAACCCAGATGCGTACGGATACGGCTATTGGTATGTTTTTTTCTAATTTGGTTACCTTTTTTATAATCGTTACAACAGCTAGCACACTCGGCGCTCATGGACTTACAAGTATTACATCAGCAGCTCAAGTGGCAGAAGCTCTTCGTCCCTTTGCTGGAGACTTTGCGGCACTTTTATTTACATTTGGTATATTAGGAACTGGATTACTCGCTGTCCCAGTACTCGCTGGTTCTGCTGCTTATGCAATATCTGAAATGTTTAATTGGGAAGAAGGTTTAAGTAAAAAGTTTTCACAGGCAAGAGCATTTTATTTAGTTATTATTTTATCTACCTTAATTGGTCTTATTGTGAATATGACTTCTATACCGCCTATCACTATGCTGTATTACGCGGCTATATTAAATGGGCTTCTCGCTCCTCCACTTATGATTCTTATTTTACTTATTAGTAATAATAAAAATATATTAGGAAGTCGCACAAATGGAAAATTAGGAAATATTTTAGGAATTACCATAACCATTATTATGTCTCTGCTTACTTTGTATTTCTTGTATTCTTTGTTCTAATAAATTTTATAATTAAAATATAAAGTTCTATTCATCCTCTGTCGGAAAAAGTGGATACATCTACATGGATGGCGGCCTTTGGCCGCCATCCATGTATTTGTAACTACATTCTACTTCCTACCATCCACCTTCTACTCTCCACTTCCCACTTATATCACATATGATATAATCAAATTACAGAAGATAATGTAAACACCAAATAATAACACCATGACCCCCACAGAACAAGAAAAAATAGGGCTTTTTATTAAAAAACTTCGTGAAGAAAAAGGCATGACTCAAGAAGAGTTTTCTGAGGCCTTGAAAACTTCCCAATCTGCTATTGCTCGTATTGAGTCTGGTAATCAAAATCTAACATTAGAAAATTTAGAAAAAATTAGCGAAGTACTAGGTAGACAAATACTTTCTCTTAACGACTCAATAGATTTCAAAGTAACTGGCGGGCGTAAACTCTCCGGTACAATAGAAACAAATACTTCAAAAAACGGTGCAGTAAATATGATGGTTGCTTCTCTTGTAAACACTGGCACAACGACCCTTCGTGATATTCCTCACATTGAGGAAGTCTATCGTTATATAGAATTATTAGAGAGTGTTGGTGTTTCTATTAAATGGGTACAAAATGATACGGCCCTTGAAATTACTCCTGGTAATAAATTGAGACTTTCAAAAATGAATAAAGACGTAGCTAATCGTATACGTTCATTTACTTTTGCTGGAGCTTTTATACATTATTCAAACTCATTTTCACTACCGCACTCTGGTGGATGCAAAATGGGTGAAAGAACTATTGCTTCTCATAAATATGCACTGGAATATCTTGGTATAAATATAATTACTAAAGAAAATCATTACGAAATTACTCACAACAAATTAAAAGCTGGTACTATTCCCCTATACGAATCATCAGATACTGGTGCAATCACTGCGCTAATTGCTGCATCTCGAATAAAAGGCATTACAACAATTAAATTTGCTCCACCTAATTATCAAGTGCAAGATGTTTGTTTCTTACTTGAAAAATTTGGTGTAAAAATTGAAGGCATAGGCACAACTACGCTTAAAGTCCACGGGCTTGAAAATATACATTTAAATGTTGAGCATTACAATAGTGAAGACCCTATTGAAAGTATGTTCTTTATCTCGGCCGGAATAGTTACAAAAAGTAAATTATCTATTACAAGGTGTCCAATTGATTTCTTGGAACTTGAACTTGAAAAATTAAAACGCATGGGGCAAAAATTTTCTATTTCAAAAATATATTTTTCAAAAAATGAACGCACAAGATTAGTTGATGTTACTATCTTCCCATCAAAGTTAATAAATCCAACTGATAAACTTCATAGCCAGCCTTTCCCTGGAATTAATCAAGATAACCTTCCATTCTTCGTGCCAATTGCTTGTGTCGCCACTGGACAGACTTTAATTCATGATTGGACTTGGGAAAATCGTGCTATTTACTTTACAGAATTAAATCGTTTAGGCGCTGATATCAAATTACTTGATCCACACCGAGCATTCGTAACTGGTCCGGCAAAATTACGTGGCGCACAAATCGTCTCCCCTCCCGCACTTCGTCCAACGGCTATTATTCTTATTGCCATGCTTGCCTCTGAGGGAACTTCGCTTCTTAGAAATGTTTATTCAATAAAACGTGGTTATGCCGATATTGCAGAGAGATTAAATAAACTTGGTGCAAAGATTGAGGTAATTAGGGGAGTTTAATAATGATGTTTAAACATCATTATTAATTTTTAACCCGCCTTGCTGGCGAGGCAGGTTTCTAATTTTTAACCCGCCTGCCGGCCGAGGCAGGTTTTTAATTGAATACAGATACCAGAGAGTCGCGCCTACAGAATGCTTCATGTTATACGTCTGTCATTCCAACGAAAGTTGGAATCCAGTGTCTAATTCCGTGTCTGTATCTTTTTTGAATAACAATATTGTTTCATTGAATATTTAGAACCCTCTGCGTATCCCACTACCTACCGCACATTAAAGCCCGAACCTA
>DOZK01000029.1:39894-41362 GCA_003518045.1 Candidatus Nomurabacteria bacterium | reverse complement strand
AACACTAAATGTTTATTAACTCCTAAAATTAAAAGGAAGAGCGACGCAATTGTGCGGAGCGCGCTGATGCATCGGCAACGCTGAGTGATTACTATGGGCGGGTTCGCGAAGCGAACCCGCCCCTATTTTCATTATATTAAATACCAAAAATCCGAAGACTATTCTTCGGTTATCAAAATTAAAATTACAAATAGAAACATTAGTTAAACTTTTACCTTTCTTTTGTCACACTCTAACTCTTTCGAGATTTTTGTTACGTTTCGCTGTAACGCGAACCAATGTTATGGATCATTGGTTAAGTCCATATCTAAAACTAAATAATCGACAAGATTCGTACACCGTACTAAAACGTATGTAGAACAATTTCACATTGAATTAATCCACGACCAGCTTCCGCTAGCCGTGCCTTGTTACGACTTACTCCCTGTCACCGAATTCACCTTAGTCCTGGACTAGCCAAGCCTTTGGGTGCCCCCGGCTCCCTTGAGTTGACGGGCAGTGAGTACAAGACCTGAGAACGTATTCACCGCGGTTTCGCTGACCCGCGATTACTAGCAATTCCGGCTTCATGTGGTCGAGTTGCAGACCACAATCTGAACTGGCGCATAGTTTGAAGGATTGGCTCAGGGTTACCCCGTCGCGACCCGTTGTCTATGCGATTGTATTATGTGTGTAGCCCAGGATGTCAAAGGGACATGCTGACCTGGCGTCATCCTCTCCTTCCTCCCCGTAATTTGCTCGCAAGCGATCAAATTAGTAGGTAGTGATTAGTGAATAGTACGTAGTGAATGCAATTGCATTCACTACACACTACCTTACTATTTACTACTCACTAATTTGGGCTTGTGCCCAAATTACGGGGCAGTCTCGTGTGACACTTGTAACACACGATAAGGGTTGCGTTCGTTACCCCACTGAAGGGAACAGTTCAAACCACGAACTGACGACGGCCATGCATCACCTGTCCAACTGTCTTGCGAGGGCCATAGTTTCCTTAGGCTTTCAGTTAGGTTTCAAATCCTGGTGAGGTTCTTCGTTTACCATCGAATTAAACCACATAATCCACTGCTTGTGCAAGTCCCCGTCTATTCCTTTGAGTTTTAATCTTGCGATCGTACTTCCCAGGCGGTTCTCTTACCGCGTTAGCTAAGCCACAATGAGGGTCGATACTCATTATAGCGAGAGAACATCGTTTAGGGCGTGGACTACTGGGGTATCTAATCCCATTCGCTACCCACGCTTTCATGTTTCAGTGTCAGTAATGTTCCAGTAAGCTGCCTTCGCTTTTGGTGTTCCCCATAATATCAACGGATTTCACCCCTACACTATGAGTTCCGCTTACCCCTAACATACTCTAGTCGTACCGTTTCGAATGCTGTCTCCATGTGAAGCACAGAGGTTAGACATCCGACTAATACAACCACCTACACATCCTTTACGCCCAATAATTCCGGATAACGCTTGGACC
>DOZK01000029.1:39611-39754 GCA_003518045.1 Candidatus Nomurabacteria bacterium | reverse complement strand
GCTTGGACCACTCGTATTACCGCTGCTGCTGGCACGAGTTTTGCAGGTCCTTATTCATGAGGTACCGTCAATAAACTTCTTCCCTCATAAAAGATCTTTACATACCGAAGCACTTCATCGATCACGCGGCGTCGCTCCATCAG
>DOZK01000029.1:39088-39434 GCA_003518045.1 Candidatus Nomurabacteria bacterium | reverse complement strand
CCCGTAGGTGTATGGGCCGTGTCGCAGTCCCATCGGTGGAGGTCAGGCTCTCACCTCTCCTAAGCGTCATAGCCTTGGTAAGCCATTACCTTACCAACTAGCTGATACTGTTTAAGCCGCTCCCGAAGCGATAAATCTTTAACCTTGCGGTACTATCACGTATTACTCCACCTTTCGGTGGGCTATTCGTGACTTCGGGGTGCGTTCCTAAATATTACTACCTCGTTTGCTACTAAACTGTCAGTCTTCCATATCTCACTTGTTCTGCTTGTATTGCTACTCACTGAACTCATTTGATACTTCCGTCTGATTAGTTCCGTTCAACTTGCATGCCTTATCCACGCCG
>DOZK01000029.1:9552-38956 GCA_003518045.1 Candidatus Nomurabacteria bacterium | reverse complement strand
CCTGAGCTAGGATCAAACTCTATTTAATAGAGTGTGACAAAAGAAAAATAAATGCACTAATGCACTATGTGTAATGTTTATGAAGCGTCAATCAATACGATTTTTTACCTAGAAAATTCTAAAGTAAAATCTATAACTGATAGCTTCTATTGCTTTGACAATGTACCTATCAAAAAAATTATTCTTGCTCTACGAATTGCATAGCAAGAAGTAGGACTATTCTATATGATGTAAGGCTTAAAGTCAAGGAGGATATCCAGTACATTATAACTAGCTACTTTAATTAAAAATACAATGTCTATAAAAAGGTTTAAAAAAGGTCTAATTCACCTAATTTCTAAGGCCGAAAAAAATTCATGATTACATAAATTTTAATTTTTAATTATCAATTTTCAATTTTTAAAAAATACAAAAACCCGCATTTTATTAGGTTAATTAGGAATTAGACCTTAGACCTTTCTCCAGTTTTCCCTTGTCAAACATAGCTCTTTTAGGGTATAATAGAATTTAATGAATATCAATCAGATTCCAATCATTGCCATCGATGGTACAGCTTCTTCCGGTAAAGGAACTATTGCTTATAAACTTTCTCAGTATTTAGGTTTTAATTATTTGAATTCTGGTGCGCTTTATCGTTTAGTTGCGTATGAAGCTATGACTCAAGGTGTGGAGCTTGATGACACCTTAGGAATTATAGAAATTGCAAAAAATATAAAACCAATTTTTAAAGATAGGCAAGTAATTATAAATGGTGATGATGTGTGGCCAATTATTGGGACTCAAACATATGGCAACCCAGCGAGTATAGTGAGTCGCATACCGGAGGTGCGTACTGCTATTTTTGAATGTCAGAGAAATATGATACAAGTCCCTGGCCTCGTGGCTGAAGGACGCGATATGTGTACACATGTTTTTACAGACGCAAAAGTAAAAATGTATTTTGATGCCAGTGCAGAAGTCCGTGCTGAGAGAAGATTTAAGGATGAACAGGATGCTAAAAGTGGAAAAACATTTGAACAAATTCTTGAAGAAATAATTTCTCGTGATGAACGCGACATGAATAAGCCTGTTGGACGTTTATACCCAGCAGATGACGCTTTTATTATCGACTCTACAGATATGAATAGAGATGAGGTGCTGACTATGTGTATTGAATGGTGCGAGAAGAATGGAATAAAATAGTTTCAAGTTTCCAGTTTTTAGTTTCAAGAAATACAGGGTGGCCGCTTCGCGGCCACCTCATATCTCTTCCACTTTCTATTCTCCACTTTCTACTTTCTACTTCTTACTCATCTTATATGTGACAGAAAGTAATATGGTGATAAGGAAAAATACTACCGCCATAAATGGAAACGTTACAAAACCGTAACTAATGAAAGTTGGCTTCGCACAATCAATTGTAGAAGCAATTGCTGGGCATGGGATAAATTCCGAATATCCTAATTGTAAATATTCATGATATGAAGCAATAATTAATCCAACGCCGGATAATAATAAAATATAATCCAAAATCTTTTTATCATTTTTATACCAAGCAAGCCCGAACAAAAATACTTGTGAATAAATAAATATACGAGCAAACCAACATAATCCACAAGGAAGTATTCCTAAATAATCAGAATAGACGAGAGACATTAAAGTCGAAAACAATGAAACAAAAAATCCTATAGGCAAAACATAGGATGAAAATAATTCAAAAGTCCATCTATATTTTTCGAGAACTCCGGCTTTTAATAAAATTAATTTTGCTGTCCAAATAATCACGCAAATAAAACCTATAAACGTAGCAATTGCTAAATAATGATTAAGGAATAAAAACAAAGCTTCTTTTTGTGGGGTCATAATGGATACAGTATATAGGTTTTAGCCAATAGCCACTAGTGGGTGCAAGTATTCTATCAATCAAAAATAACCCTATCTAATTTTGATTGACGAATTATCGACATTAAAGTACCTATAGGAATCTCCCTTTTATTCATGGGCACGATAACGATAATTTTTAACCCTTCCTTGTTAAATTTCCCATGACTTCCTTTTTGAGAAACAAAATGAAATCCATTGACTTCCAAAATTTTTATAATCTCTTTGGAAGATTTCAGTCTAGGCATATAGAGAAGTTTCAAAAAGAACAGGAGATCCTATTTTTGTTAACTTCTTAAAAGAACCAACTTCTTCAAAATAAAGCTCTAGAGCTTCTTTAAGATTGTTTTCCGCACTCTTTTTTGTAGACCCAAAAGAAGACACGTCTACATTTAGACATTGTGCCACATAGTATTTCCCTTCTTTCCAAATTACATTTCTTAAACTAATTTTTTTCATATGTTAATTATACAATAATATTAAATACTGTACATCAAGGTAAGCGATATGTAAAAGAACAGCACCGTAGGTGCTGTTCTTTTACATTTAGTCTTTACTTTATCCCTTTAGTTGTTTAAAAAGTCAGAAATTAAATGAAATGCGCGAAGCGAGAATATTTTTATGAGAAGACGTACTGAGGTGTACGGCGACTCATAAAAATATTCTCGCGACAAAGCAGTTCGTTAATTTATGACTTTTTACCCAGAAAAGTAAATAAAAACTTTATAGACGAGGAGCCTAGGAATTTTTCTAGGAGACGTACTTAATAGTACGTTGACGAAGGAAAATGCCGTAGCGACCCGCCTTGCCGGCGAGGCAGGCAAAGTATATGAAGGAATTTATTTACTTTTTTTGTTCCACATGGTAAGGAGTGGGCTCGCGACAAATATCGAAGAATAAGTTCCCACGAACATTCCTACAATCAATGTAACTGTAAACCACTTTGTTGTAACTGGACCGAAAAAATAAAGTGCGAGTAACGCCAAGATAACAGTAACTGAAGTGTTAATTGAACGTGTAAAAGTTTGCATTAAACTCATGCCAACAATTTCATCAAATGAATTTTTCTTGCCACTGTTTTTTAAATTCTCGCGAATTCTATCGAATACCACAATTTTATCAGAGATAGAAATACCAATAATTGTTAGGAGCGCAATGACAAAAAGCGTATCAACTTCCGCACCATATTTATGTGAAAGAATTACATAAACTCCAGTCGGCACAATAATGTCATGAAGAAGTGTAACCATTGCAATCACTCCATATTTCCAAGATGAGACAGGTAGAGAAACTTCGCGGAATGAAAACGCGATGAAAGCAAGAATGGCTAATATAACAACAACAATTGCGATAATCGCCTTCTTTGTCATTTCATTTCCCAATGTTGGGCCAACTGTTGAAACTTGTGTGAAGACAAATGGTGTAGCACTGTTAATGTTTCCAAGATTACTAATTACCGGGCTAATTTCTTCATATGTTTTTGTCGAAACAAAACGATATGTATTGTCCCCTGTTTTATAAAGCGTCATATCAGCGTCAGCAAAAGTTTTTGCATCAAGTGTTGGCACAGATTTTTCATAAGTAATATCAATCACTGATCCACCAGTGAAATCAATTCCTCTTTTTATTCCATAAGTATTCATTAATAATCCTGCACCGATGACAAGCAATATTGAGAGTCCGATAAAGAATTTTTTGTATTTTACGATGAACATAATGAGTAGTTATTAGTTATTAGTTATTAGTAAATACAATACATTACTTACTGTGGAAACCAGATGAGAATAAAAACTTCATCAATCGACTATTTGATTTGTTTGCAATCGCTTGCATAAATACGCGAGTAATTAATTGTGCAGAAATAAGTGAAACTACCGCACCAAGGAAAAATGTGAAAGCAAATCCTTTCACAACTGATGTCCCCATTGAGAAGAGAATTACAGAAACAATAATCGCCGCGATATGTGAATCACGAATAGATGTCCATGCACGAGCAAATCCTGCGTCAACTGCGTCTATTAATCCTTTTCCATTTCTAATTTCTTCTTTCATTCTTTCAAAAGTCAGCACATTCGCATCCACCGCGAGTCCAACAGAAATAATAAATCCGGCAATACCAGCTGAGGTTAATGTAACAGGAATTAATTTAAACAACATGAGCATAATTAGCGAATAAACAACGAGTCCTAAAGACGCCATAAATCCAGGCAATCTATACCAGAAAAGCATAAATATAACTACCAAAAGAAATCCAATCTCTGTTGCTTTTACTCCAGCTGCTGTTGCTTGTGTTCCTAAAGTTGGTCCAACAACAGTTGTTCCAGAAAGAGTTACAGGAAGTGGTAATGCTCCAGCATTTAACCTTCCAACTAATGTGCGAGCTTCTTCAACTGTAAAAGTTCCAGAAATAACTGCCTTACCACCTGTAATTTCTTCATTAACAACTGGTGAAGAAATTATTTCACCATCTAAAAAGATTGCTACTTGCTTACCAACATTTGCTTTTGTAATTTCTGCGAAAAGTTTTGCACCCTCATCATTAAATTGTAGAGAGACCATCGGACGATTTGTTGTTTGGTCAAAAGTTACTAATGCTTTAGTCAAAAATCTTCCAGTAAGAGCTGTTCTTTCAAAATTATTTACAATATCCAGTGCAGTTGAACTTGCAGTTACCCCAGCCTTTGGAGTTCTAAAATCAAGAACTGGAGTTTCTCCAATCATTTTTTCTGCTTTAACCACATCTGTCTCACCAGGTAATTCAATAATAAGTCTCCACTCTTTTGATAAACGTGAATAGGAAGTTGTAACGGATGGCTCGCGTACACCGAAGAGATTTACACGGCGTTCAATAACATCACGAAGTGCATCGACACTTTCTGTTGCATCAGTGCCTGCTGGCAAAGAATCGGTCTCTATTTTATAAGTAAGAGATGAGCCACCAGCTAAATCTAGTCCCAGAACAAAATCCTTTTCCCCTTTTATCAAATAAAAACCAATCGCAATTGCTATAACTATTACCCAAAATGCTTTAATTTTCTGCTTCATTTTAGTGCTTGAAATTTAATAAGTGGCCCTAGTGTAGCATATTTTTAATTATGAAACCCGCGCAATTTTGTTGTGGTTTTTGTTGTCATTCCCGCGCAAGCGGGAACCTGCCTCGCCGGGCAAGGCGGGTCCAGTGTCTAGAACCTGGATCCACCTTGCCGGCGAGGCAGGTTCCAAATCAAGTTTGGAATGACACAAACTCAGAAACTTTGAATTACGAAACTCTTGTATTTTAGTTGTCATCCTGATGAAAATCAGGATCCAGTGTCTAAATTTTAAAGCATAACACTGGATTCCAACTTTCGTTGGAAAGACACAAATAGGAGTTTCGTAATTCACAGTCAGAAAGAACCTTATAATAAACCCCACGGCCTTCGGCCGTGGGGTTTATTTTTTCTCTGTATCCTTTTCCTTTCTTTTTATTATTCTTTCTCTCTTCCTAAATTTACTTTCCCTCTATGCTTTCACTCCAGTATCTCCACCTTTATTACCCTCAACACCATCTCGCTTTCTAAAGTAATTAAATAATCCAACTACTCCGATAAGCCCCACCAAACTTACTAATGCCAAAGTGTTAGATGTATTTCCCTTTCCCTTTTCTCCTGCTTTAACAAAAGTCAAAACTGAGAAAGGTTCTGATGCAAGGCCTAACACTTGACCTTGTTTATCTTTAAGGGCTACTGTTACAGTACCTGTTTTACATTTAGTTTCAATACTAAATTCTACAGCTACTCCCTTTAACTCCGCCTCTCCCTTTCCACATTCTTCACTATTTGCTCCTACAAGATTAACAATAGCAACACTCGACGTAGAAACATCCGCAAAAACAGCAACCTTAACGACATTCGCCTTATCTCCTGTGTGAACAACAATACTAGAAATATTTCCATACACTCCGTCTTTTGTTAATGGCAAAATTCTCTTATCTCCAGCTTTTGTTACAATCGTTGCAAAATATTCCCCGGGAGCAACATTCGGAGAAAGCACAACTTTTTTACCCGACTTTAAGTTAATTGTTTCTGTTAGATTTGATGTTGCAAAAATTGAATTCTTTCCGTAACTAACAGTAAGCGATGTATCTTTTGATGACAAACATTCTATTTTACTAACTTTCGAAGCTTTTGTTCCTGCTATATATACACAAGGGAAATTAGATTTTTCTCCAGTGATGTCTCCCTTAAAAATCTGATTATGACTCAAAGTTAAACCTTTGGCTGTTTCCGCAACAAGTAAAACTCTGACACTTCCAGAAATATATGTTGGGAGTGAATACTTTAATGTATATCTATTTGTCTCTCCTTGATTTATTTTTGAAATTACCCCTAATTCTTTCGCGTCTAATATTGTATCTTTATCATCTAATACCATCAGACCATAATGCACATCATTTTGTTGTCCCAATTTTCCTTGTATAGAAAATCTTCCAGAAAATACACCATTAGTTGATGTTGCTATTACGTCCACAATATTTACATCAGCCAAAATAACACCAACTGCCGTCGGAGTTTTTACTCCTGTCTTATCTGTAGTTGTCGCCACCTTATTCTGTGCATAAACTGGTGCAGAAAAATATGACGTAACATTTCCTACGAAATTAGAAGCAAAGGACTTCATTTCATTTAATGATCCAAGGAAGACATCAACAACTGGAGTTGCAACCGCTGTAACAGTGATTGGAAGATTAAATGTTCCTGAACCACCAGTGCTACCCGAGTAAACAACAAAGCCCAAATTATGTGGGCCTACTGTATTCATGCCGAGGATAGCAAGAGTATCTGATGCCGACAGGCGCACGTATGAGCTTTTTGTCATTATTAGAACTTGAGCATCCAAAAAAATGGGGTCATCTGTAGAATATATTCCACAAGAAGAAATAAACTCAATATTGGTACTTTTAAGTTCTCCATTTGCAATTACCGTACTTCCTATTGGATAAGAAGTGTCGGTAGTAAGGTAACCGGAACATGTCTCCCAAAAATTACCAGCATTAAGTTGTCCCGTTCTTGGATCGGGGAAATAATATGTGAAATTCAACGCTGAAGCCTGTCCAGCACCTCCTAAAATAAATAAAACTCCAATAAAAAAACTGACCCCTATTTTGTTTTTAAATAATGAAAGTGACATAAAAAATTGTTAAATTAAAAAATAATTATTACTTTAAGTATACCCCGTAACTCTCAAAACTTTTCAAGTTTATACACAAAAATTTCTTTACCTCATAGGCAAGGCCTGTGAGCGAAATATAAATCTTGTGAGTTAGGTTTTAATTAAAGATGGCAGCGTGCAGTAATACAAAACTCTCGCTCCCTGTGTCATTCCAACGAAAGTTGGAATCCAGTGTCCACTGGGTCCCAATTTGCATTGGGGTGACAACTACTTCTTGAAATTAAAAGGTGGATAAAGTACCGAGAAAAAATAATAAAGCTGTATACTATAATTATATGGAAATAATTAATAATGATGCAAGTTTAATAAATCAGCAATCAGCAATCAGCAATCAGCAATCAGCAATCAGCAAAATAGCTCAACGCATTTAAATGCTAACTTTATAATTTTTTTATCTTTCTTACTTGGTGTCTTTCTTGTTTTTACGCTAGACAAATACTTACCATCTTTTTTAAGTAACACAAAAAAAGGTTACAACATTGGTTACGCCACCGGTTTTACTACCGCAAAAAGTATTGTAGAGAAAAGCACCGTCGGAGGATTCTTCAAATCACCTGACGAAATAAAAACCATATCAGGCGCCATTACTTCCATTAAAGGAAATGTTCTAACAATACACAGCCAGTCCATTGGCAACCCTTTTGATGGGGCAGTCATTAACGACCGCAGTGTAACAGTTAGCTCAACTACAAAAATATTTGAAATAAAAAATAAAACCCCAGAGGCCTATCAATTAGAAATAGCAGAGTTTACGAAAAAGAAATACCCACCTGATGTTGCAAAAAATCTTTATCCAATACCGTACAGCCGAACAGTGCTAGAAATATCTACACTAAAAGTAGGAGACTACGTTGGGGCTATTTCTGAAACAAATATAAAAAATGTTGCGGATTTTATAGCCAAAGAAATTCAACTGCAACCCACTCTAGTTAAATCTGATACGGTAAAAAAATAGTATAAAATATGTCTATAAAAAAAGTTCTAAAATCAAAAAAGGTAACATCGTTTTTATTTGCGTTGGTTTTTTTATTTATATTTTTTATAGGCATAAATAAATCAATGGCAGTAATGTATAGTGGAAATAGTACTGTTATGTTGGAAGGGGACATTTGGGCTGGAGGTACAGGAGACGTCATAACTTGTTCTACCGGGCAAATACTAATCAGAGGTATATGCAAGACCCCGACTTTTATATCCCCAGGTGTAGCCCCAATTCCACCACCGGCAAGAGTTGGTTCGCCTTGGTATTATGTATATTCATGGGATGCTTATTGGGTATGTTGGGATGATACGGAGAACTCTTGTGTTTGGACAGAGATGCCCGCTGGAAGTGTTACGCTGGCAACTTTTGCTGTAAATACAGATAAACTTACTTATGCTCCTAGCGAGGTTGTTATCCTCTCTCTCGCAGGAGCAGCTGGAGATCAAGGAAGTACTTTTAGTGGTTTTAGTGGAATTGTAAATGACACTTTATGTTTCTTTTTTGGATGTAGCGCACCTAAGGGTATAGAAGTTGATACAAATTTTGCTGGTCTTAGTGTCGCTCACTGTAGTGGGTCTGGCTCTTGTTCAAATGGAGCTGGGCAAACTTTTACCGCGCCTGCAACTCCAGGGACTTACACTATTTTACTTACTGGATGTTATGCATATTTTAATGGATGTTACGCACATACCGGGCAACTTGATGGAACAATAAGTTCAAGTATAACTTTCGATGTCGTTGCCCCATCGCAACCACTTCCAAGTGTTAATGTTTGGCTCGGAACATTTAACGAAGTTAAATATTATTTTAAAAATCTATTTTCAAAATCTAAAAATCTAAATTTAGTGGGTTAAATTAGTATCTACATAGGGGTACCCTCAGAGGGTACCCCTATGTAGATAAGATGTTGTATTTTTATTTTAAAATAGTTATCATTAGCACACCGGCTAAAGTCCCTGCTATACAGGGGTCAAAGCTAGGTAATATTATTTGTATGATACTTAAATAATCTTGCGACGGAATGTGTAATTCATTTCATCCCATGTATCAAAAGAATATAGTGATGTATAGAGATAACTATATTTTGGGTTTAAATAAAACAAAAGCTGTCCTGCCGGACAGCTTTTGTTTATAGTTTTTTTCTTTACTCTCGTAAGGATGGGATCAGATTTCTCTGACCGTTTGTAATACAATTATATTCTACTTATAAATCCATGTCAACCAAATTTACCAAAATCCAGGCGAAAATACGAAATAGCTTGTTTCTATAATATTTTTGACTCCTTCAATTCTCTTTTTAGTTGTACTAAGAATTTTCTTAAAAAAACTGTTCTTTGTTCTGCAAGTTTTTTAGCATAGTCCGTATGCATTGTATCTTTTACTATAAGTAATCTAGTAAAAAATAAATCTAAAGAAGACCGAAATATAATAAAACCTTTTTCACATAAAGGGTCTTCGGGTGGGTAAAATGGTGCATTCATTTGT
Organism: Candidatus Nomurabacteria bacterium; assembly: GCA_003518045.1. Taxonomy (GTDB): domain Bacteria; phylum Patescibacteriota; class Minisyncoccia; order Phycocordibacterales; family UBA5272; genus UBA11704. Next base: position 29,418 of record DOZK01000029.1, on the reverse strand, counting down.
CCACCAGAAGAGAATGTTCTCATAATTGCTATCGCACCAGTTGCCTCTAGTCTATCTGCATCTTGAAGCACTTTTGATTCTAAACTACTTGGCTGTAAGCCTTTAGAAAACGAACATTCTCGTATACATGATAAAACACTATTGATTTTTTCTTTTGGGTATTCTTTCAACTCATTTAAAATTTTTTCTGCAACAAGAGCACTTTCGTTGGTTTCATTTTTACTTTGCTCAGATTTTTTTTGATATACCACAATATCGTGAAAAAGAACTGCTGGAATAAGTATATCTTCATCGGCTTGTACTTGTTTTGCAATTCGTAATGCTAAGTTTAGAACTCTTTCAACATGGTTAAAGTCATGAGCTGAATCACTTCTTGTTTGCATGTCTTTGGCAATTTGGATCAACTTTTCTTTTAGTATCTTTTTCATTAAGTAAATGTAGGTTACAATATATAGTATACTATTTTTACTTAAAAAATAAATGGAAAAAAGAGATTTTACAATAAAGCAGGAAATAGGAGTGGATAATCTTGGGCCTGCTCAACGTCATTTAGATAATGTCTCAGAGGAGTATTTTGAAGCAATAAATAAATGTGATGATAATGAATTTTTAAGTTTTAAAAGAAAACTGGAACCAATATATAAATTTTCAACAAACCCACGATCTATAGTTTCTGTTGGAGTTGGGGGTGGTTTAGAATTAAGAGTTTTAGCAGATTTATTTAAAGACTCAGATACCAGGATAATTGGAATTGATCTTTCTCAAAAGGCAATCAAGAAGGCTGGTAAGTATTTAGTTGAACACAAAATAAAAGCCTCGTTAGTTCAAAGTAGTGCTATTCAAATGCCCTTTAAGTATGATAACTGCGAAATAGGTGGCATTGTTTTATCTGCTGTAATGCACGAAGTGTATAGTTATGTTGATGAAGGCAAGTCTGTTTGGAAGAAAGCGGTTTTAGAATCAGTAACAACTTTATCAGATAATGGTATTTTGCTTTTGCGGGATTTTGCTGGTCCTAGTATTAATGATTTTGTTGAGGTTTCTTTTTTGAATGAAAAAGTGAGGGGTTTTTATAATTATTTTAGACAAAGGTTTCGAACTTTTAAAACATGGGACGATGATGATGCTGAAAAAATGAAAGACAAAAGACTATCTTTTGATGATTACCCACCTCTTCCAGAAGAGGAAACATTTCTAAGATTACCTTTTGGATTAGTTGCTGAAATGGTTTTGCATTTCAAAAACTACAATAGTGATTTAAAATCTGGACTAATTAAAGCTTATTCTAATTCGTGGAAAGAAATAGATGAACGATATTTAATTCCTGATCCAGATTTAGAAAGTATTAATATTATGGATCCTGAAAAATATAAAGAAAAAGTATTGGAATGTTCAAATCAGAAATTAAGGTTGCAAGGGTACAAGCTTGAATGTTTAGCTATGAATGTTGTGGATAGGCCAGAAACAAATGAAGAATTAAAAAAATATTTTTCTATCAAACATGAAACACACGGTCAAGATGCTTTGTTCAAACAAATTACCTCAAAGATGGAGCTAGTATTTAAAAAATCTAAAATATAATAATCAATCATGAAAACAATACCCTTTGATATCTCTTTTCTTGAAACTATTGCAAAATCTTTTGTTGATTCCTTTCCAGGTTGGTCAGAAGAAAAAGCCACTGAATACTTGAAGCAAAATTATCTAACAAGTCCAGAGTTTTGTTACATGTCTGTTGATGAAAATGATGAATTTCTTGGTGGTATTTTTTGTAAAGTTGGACCAAACAATAAAGAGAGTTCTCTTATCTTAGAGTCTTTGCAAGTATTGGATAAGTATAGAAATAAAGGAGTAGGAACAGCTTTGTTACATCATGTTATTAATAAAGCACAGGAAAAAGGTATTACAAATATAAGTATGTTATCCCCAACACAAAATGAATTTCCTATGTCATGGTATAAAAAGATGGGGTTTAAAGAAACTGGATGGATAGAACTTTCAACAAATATCAGTGAAATAAACACAATAGACTAGGGTTAATTTAGTATAGAGAGTAAAATCAAAATCGAAATATGATACAGAAAGCATGTCAATCAAATTTACTAAAACCCGAGAGAAATACAAAAAACATTGTTATACTAAATAATATGAAACATTTTGATGAGTGGAATAAAGAAAAGAAGAATATTGAAGAAAGAGAAAGATTTGTTTTTGCCCACCCAAGGGAGATATGGTGGTGTTCTCTTGGTATAAATCTTGGTGCAGAGGTTGATGGAAAAAATGAAAATTTCGAGAGACCTGTTTTAATATTGAAAGTCTACAACAGAGAATCAATGTTAGTTGTACCAATCACAAGTAAAATAAAGAATGATGTTTTCCATTATGAGTTAAATGTAATTGAAGAAACAAAAGATAGGATTTTTAATAAAAAGATTTGGATTAAATTAACACAAATAAAAGTTATAAGCAGTAAGAGGTTACTAAGAAAAGTGAATGTTGTAGCTGTTCTAGATTTTGAAAATATTAAAACCAAAATTAGAGAAAGTATATAAACATCGAAACCCGTCGTAAGACGGGTTTCTCGGAGGCCGAAGCCATAATATATTTAATATAGCTAATTACAGAAAATAAGTCAAGCATAATAAAGTGGAATACAAATATATGTCAACCAAATTCACTAAAATTAAAGCGGAAATACGAAAAAGCTTGTTAATTATGGGGGAATTTGGTGGTGTTTTGCTAAAAAAGGCCTATATTCCGCGATTTTCCGAGTATAAAGACAGTGGGTTGACAAAACCAAATAAAAAGAGTATAATAAAGGGTAGAGGTGCAATGTCTTTCAATAAGGTTTTCGTTAGGGCTTCGGCTTTAATGAGAGGCTTACACAAAGGCTGTATCAAAGGGTGTCGACGAATAATTCATCGCACACTCGGCTATTTTGTAACATTCATCAACAAAGGAAAAATGATGAAAACCAACTCTCTCTCCCTGAAACTTTCCGCGATTACTTTGGCGACTGGTGTTTTCATTCTCCTCACCGCTTGCGGTGGAGGTGGGGGCGGGTCAACACCCAATCCGACACCAAACCCGACTCCGGCAACTGGAAGCGTAACTGCAAACGCTTGCACCGTCCCCGACGGCGCCGGCGCCTGCGGGATCTCCGTGGTCTGGACATCGTCGAATGCGTCGTTGCCTCGTGTGACATTGAATGGTGTTTCGGTAAGTTCGCTTGCGAATGGATCTGGGACATTTTCAATTTCGTTAGGCACGACGACTGTCGCGGTGGCCGATGGTACTACAGTTCTCGCGTCGGTTAACACCTTCGCGACCTGTGGTATCAATTCTGTCGCGGTCAACGGCGTCTGCCAACCAGTGGTCAACGGCTACGACAAGATTCTGGTCGGCATCCGCTTCGGACGCCCTGGCATTATCGATCCGTCGGGCGCAACGCCTTGGGTTGAGGCCACGAACAACACCAGCTACAAAACCGGAGCGATTCCGATTTTCAATGGCTATGTGTCCGAGGCTCCGCTTCCTGATTGCAGCTACCTGGAACTGGTGCAAACCGCTTCCGACGGCGACTTGCATTTCATCAAGCACAATTTGAAGACCAACGTGGTTACCGACTTCACGGGAACTGTGCCAGCTGGCTACGAAGTCACTCGCACCGGCCCATCCAGTTGGACGATTGGGGCAAAGTGGCACAATACTCATTGGGGAACGGCCCCGTTCTCGTACATGTTCTCATGGGGGCAAGACGTTAATGGCAACTATGCCTACACCGACTTCACAGACGACCGTATTTTGCGCAAACAAACGGCGGCTGGTGTGCAGTCGGTGGTGTACACCTCGACTGACAGTGGTTCCTTCTCCGTCATCAACTCGGTGACCTGCCACTAAACTAGTGGCGCATTAGCACAAAAACCTTTCGAGGCAAAAGTGCGGCGGCTCATCTACAGTTCAATACTGTGGACGAGCCGCTTTTTCATTTGTATAACTAGCATATACTGATGTAATGAGATTACACTATAGTTTTAAATTTTTTTTACCAATTTTCCTTTTTCTTTTTATAATTTTTCCACAAAATTTATTTGCTGGAAATACATTCACTGTAGCTAGTGGAGGTTCAACAACAATTTCATGGGCAGTGTCTAATGCAGTTAGTTGTGTTGGTACATTTCCAAATCTAAACTACCCAGCAAATTCAAGCGAACAGGTTACCGTTAGCGGTGTTACGTTCGCAGGAGATATTCACACTTTTTGGATTAACACACACAATGGAAACGGTAGTGCTGTTTTAAATAATGTTTTAGCTCCAGCAGGAAATTATAATTTCCAATGTACAGATGGTAGCAGTGGTGCAACAGATATTGCAACACTTGTCGTCTGCCCTGTCGGTGATACTGTAGTAAATAATACTTGTACTCCTCCGCCCGCCGCCTCCGCTTCATTCACCTCCACACCGAGCTGTACGATTTCTGCTGGTGCTTCGACTTGTACCTCGCCAATTTCTTGGACTTCGGCGAATGTAACTTATGCGTCATTGACGGACTCGGCTTTGTCATTCCCAACTGGATTATATGGAAGCTATGGACCTGGTGCTGTAACGTATAATCCCGGCGGTACTCCGCCGGGAGTTACTATCCCATACGCTCCTGCTTCTACTCTTGAAGCAAATAAACCAAAATATTATATTCATAATGTAACAGCTGGTGGCACTGACCTTGGAACTCTTGCATCAGTTGCTGGCACTGCGGACTGTACGGCGGGTACCGCGTGGAATGGAAGTGTTTGTGCAGTTCCTCTTTATTCTTGTGGTGGAACAATCCCGACTGGACCATCTGGAAGTATTGCATCAAATAATATAGCGACTGGGGCTAATCAAAACTGGACTTATTCCGCACCTGGAACTTCTGCTTGTACTTGGGTATGTAATAGTGGATATGTTCAGAGTGGAACTAGTTGCGTAGCTGTCGCAGTTCCATCTGCATCATTTACTTCAACACCGAGTTGTACGATTGCTTCCGGTGCTTCGACTTGTCAGTCTCCTGTTTCTTGGACATCTGCAAATGTAACTTATGCAATACTTACAGACTGTGGCGGTGGATTATATACAACACAAGGAGCTGGTGCAATAACATACAGCACAAATGGTGGAGTAACTGTGCCGTATGGCTCACCTAATGCTGGTGGTTGTTATCAAATTCGTCAAGATGCACTTGGCGGGGCTGTTCTCTCTACTGTTTATAGTACTGGAACTTGTACGGCGGGTACCGCGTGGGATGGAGCAAAATGTACTCCCACTTTTTATTCTTGTTCTGGCACAGTACCAACTGGTGCTAATTTCACATCTCGTAATGCAACAACTGCAAATGGAACTTGGGCTTATTCTCCTGCTGGCGAATGTACATGGTCTTGTAATAGTGGATATGTTCAGAGTGGAAATACTTGTATAATCCCATCAAATAATTTACCGACTGGAGTTATCGATGCGGTATCGTCTGGCCCAATAGGTACTTGTGGAATGGCATCAGGATGGTCATATGACGCAGACAATACATCTGTATCTAATGGAATACATATTTATGTTGACGGCCCGGCTGGCGTAGGAACTGGATATAACACTGGTGTAACATCAGCATTGCGTCAAGATGTTAATAATGTATTTGGTATTTCAGGTAATCATGGATATAACTTTCAAATTCCAAACTTGACTGTTGGTAATCACACTGCCTATTCTTACGGTATTGGAATAGATACAGCAGGAAATCCTGCAAATGAAAGTGTGGGCCTTGTTAATAATCCAATAACTTTTAATTGCAGTCAAACAACTTATACAGTTACTCCGAGTGTTACCCCGAGTAATGGTACGGGCGGAAATATAAATCCAAATACTCCACAAACTGTAAATTCTGGTGGCACTGCGAATTTTACTGTTACTCCAAACCCTGGATACTCTGCTACTGTTGCGGGTAGTTGTGGAGGAAATACTATTCCAACAACTGGCGGTACTTATACAACAAATACTGTTACGTCTAATTGTACCGTTGATGCGATATTTACTTTAATAACTTGCCAAGCCCCTCTTACACAAAATGTTACAGTGGCGTGTGATCCAATCGCTGGAAATAGTGTTACTGGGTTAGTAACAAGAAGCCAAAATAAAAGTGCTTACACCGATAACCCAAGTTGTGCTTTCCCGGCACTTCCTGTAACTAATTTAAATTCTACTTATGTAAGTGACACTTGTGTTTACACTCCAAATTCTTGTACCAATCAAACTAAAACATGGTTAACAAATTGTAATGCTTCGACTGGAATTATAGCAAATGGTGGGTCAGCTTCTCTTAATTTTAATAATGGGACTTACACTGGTAATGCAACTTACAGTTGTGATGGAGTTACTGATACTTACACATATGTTTCAGGGAGCTGTACTCTCATTCCCCCATCAACTCCAACTGGGTTTTCTGCAAGCCCAAGTACTTGTGGGAAAAATTGGATAAATCTAGCGTGGACTGTATCTCCTTCAGCTACAAGTTACACAGTTAATAGGGATGGGGTAGATTTAGCTCTTTCCGCTTCTTGTGGAGCAGATAATATTTGTAGAGTTTCAGATACAGGATTAATTCTTGGTAGTACACATTCCTACACCGTTAAAGCAAATAATGCGGGTGGGCCATCTCTCCCAACAGCGACACAATCTGCTACAGTAGCATCTGCCTGTCCAATACTTACTGTTAATAAAGCAGGTACCGGTACAGGTACAGTTACTTCATCGCCAGGGACAATTAGTTGTGGGACAACTTGTTCAAGTGCATCAAATGTATACAATACAAATGATGCCGTAACGCTCTCTGCCTCCCCTGCTGTTACTTCTATTTTCGCTGGATGGAGTGGGAGCTGTTCTATAACTGGTGGCGTAACAATGAGTACAGATAAAACTTGTGTTGCAACATTTAATTTAGGTACTTGTTCTCCACCCACTGTAGATGTTGATATAGCTTGTGATTTTATAGATGGAACCACCTATACTGGCAAATTAGTAAGAACGGTCACAAAAACTCCTTTCCCAACCTGCTCTATTCCAGCAGCAACTACAAATGATCCAATAAAAAGTAATACTTGTGTTTGGTATTGTACTAATGGATCAGCAAGACCGACAACTTGCTTTCGACCTAAAGTAGTCGACCCTGTTCTTACTCCAAATAATGACCCGAATGGGAAAATTTCTTTTTCTTGTACAGATTCTGACTTTTATGCTCTTATTCGTGATGGAATTACTGTTACCTCTGGAGCTTATACCGGCCCTATAACAATTAATTTATCAAATTTTGGATCAAAGAAAGGAAATTATCTGATTAAATGTTTTTCTGGTCCAGATGATACTTCTGTCTTTGATCAAATGCCAGTTCCTTTTTATGACCCAGTCCCACTAAGTACAGATTCAGTAACTCTTGAAGCAACGCCAATAACAATAAAATCTGGGACTGTAAGTACTCTTACTTGGGGTATAAATAGGCCAAGTAACGCATGTGCAATCACCGCATCCCCTGTTTGTGCGGGAGGAAGTGCGTGTGATGGTGTAAATGATGCTGTCCGTGTATCAGCGGCGGCAACTCTAACATCAAAATTATTAACTGAGGCCACCGATGCGAATGATCCATACGGAAGTCGTACCATGATAAATGCATTAAGAGCTGAAAAACTTGGGAACAAAGCCCTTGGTAAAAAATCTATAAAAATAGATTACACAACTGACTTTTTACTTAACTGTGAAATTAACATTGAAGGTAGACCAAACCCAACGAAGAAATTAAGAGTACAAGTTACGAATGATAATGAGGGTTAAAAAGTCGGCAGACTTTTTAAGAGAGAAATTCTTATAAAATGAAGTGGCTTTTGATTACGATATCTACATATCCTATCAAGGATAACAAGATTATCTGGAAATAGTATGTCAAAAAATGTAAATTATACATGTTTTTAGATATAATTTACGTTTTTATTGACTTTTCTACGTAAATAAAGTATAATATACAGTATATATTATGAAAAAAACTACCAAAAAGCTTCAGAAGATACTTGATTTGAAACAACAGTATGACTCCCTTAAAAAGGGCAAAGATTCACTTTTAAATATCATTGAGGAAATTGAACTTGCTGAATCTGTGTATAATTCGAATGCTATAGAAAATTCAACACTTACATTACCAGATACAGAGAAGATACTTCTTGATTTGGAAGTTTCAAAAAACTATTCACTTCGTGAAGTATTCGAAGCAAAAAATTTGGCGAGAGTATATGAATATATACGCAAGAAAAAAGATTCGATTATCCTTAATAAGGAAACAGTATTACTTATACATTCATTATTGATAGGCGGTATTAATGATGACATTGCGGGAAGATTTAGAAAAGAGAATGAATATGTGCGTGTGGGCAAACATGTTGCTCCTGCACCAGAGCATGTATTAAGGATGGTTGAGGTTTTGCTCCATGAATATAAGTCAGATCATAGTACTAATATTTTTTCAAAAATTGCACACTTCCATCTTCAGCTTGAGAGTATACATCCATTCATTGATGGTAATGGCCGTATAGGTCGTGTTCTTATTAATTTACAGCTTCAGGAATTTGGATATCCAAATATTATTATTCGAGATAAAGAAAAACAGCTTTATTATAAAACATTTTCTTATTTTGGAGATAATAAATCTACAAAAGAAATGGAAAAAATCATATACCTTTCTCTTTCTGAGGGTCTTAATAAAAGAATTTCATATTTAGAGGGTAGAAAAATTATAACCCTCTCAGAATATTCTAAGAAAAAGAAAGTTCCACTCGCTAATCTTATTAATCAAGGTAGGCGTCAAACTATTGAGTCTTTTCGTGAGAAAGGTGTGTGGAAAATCGGAGTTAAGTAATATCCTGTCTAAACTTTTTCTATCTGAATTGTGGTCTTGAATGGAAAATAATCAGTGCTAAAGTTACGAGAGAAAGAATGAAGAGCAACATATTTGCACTAGTATAACTGTGAAGAGAAAAATTAATATAAAGCTGACTTGAAAGAATGAGGAGAACAACAACAAGAGGAAGTATCGGACGTGGCCAGATTAAAATAAGAATACCGAGAATTACGAAAAATGCATGCCATAAAGTAAAGGCAACAGCTTGAGGAATGTATTCATTTATACAGCCGAACACAGACATCTTTACTTTTCCAACGCCAAGCATAAGAGCCTGACCATGAGGATAAATAAAATAAAGCGCAACAGCGAGACGTAATAGATATGGCCAGAGATTAAACATAGTTGTAAATAGTTAGGAGAGAAAAGTTTTTATTGTCTAAAGTATTCCATAAGTATACATTAATTTAGTTTGAATGACGAAACTATTTGTTTTTGCGTTGTCATACCCGCGGAGGCGGGTATCTAGGTCTATATTCTAAATGAAACACTGGATTCCCGCCTGCGCGGGAATGACACCGAGACTAATTTACTTTTCATTCTCAATCTCCTCATCTTCCTCGTCTTTCAAAAATCCGCCCTGTTGTATATCCCAGAGTTTTGCATAAAGCCCTTCTTTATTTTCCAAAAGTTCATCATGTGTTCCGTCTTCAACAATTGCTCCATCTTTCAAAACTAAAATTCTATCAACTCTTCTAATTGTAGAAAGTCTGTGTGCAATAACAATTGTTGTTTTATTTTCCATCAACTTCATGAGTGAGTCTTGAACTTTTTCTTCTGAATGAGAATCAAGCGAGGAGGTTGCTTCATCTAATACAAGTATCGGACTATTACGAAGGAATGCCCGCGCAATAGCCACACGTTGACGCTCACCACCAGATAATTTTACTCCACGCTCTCCTACTAAAGTTTCATAACCAAGTGGAAGCTCTGAAATAAAATCATCACAGTGCGCGAGTATTGCTGAGGCTCTCGCTTCTTCATCAGTTGCATCTTGTTTTCCATATCGAATATTTTCCAAAAGTGAACGATGAAATAGCGCTGGGTCCTGAGGCACAAGTGAAAGAGCGTTTCGTAAAGACTCTAAAGTTATATCTTTTATATTTTGTCCGTCGATACAAATCATTCCACTATCTGGGTCATATTGTCTAAATAATAATTTTATAAGTGTGGACTTACCGGCACCAGAGACTCCGACTAATGCCACCTTCTCCCCTTTTTTAATTGTTAAGTTAATATGATTGATAACATTTTTCCCATTGAAAGAAAAAGTTGTATCATGGAAAGTTACTTCTCCTTCGGCATTTTTTAAAACTTTTGCATTCTTTTTTTCTTGTATAGAGTGTGGCAATGTCATAATTTCTGCCATCTCTTTTGCATTAGCAAATGCTTCATATAAATCTCGCACCACTCGAGAAAATGACCACAGCCTCTCGGCGAGTTGCAAAACATAAGTTTGCACAAGTACAAATAATCCAATACTCATAAGCCCTTTTGACCATAAATCAACTCCAACATAAAGCACGGCAACTTCTACTAAGACAATAAGCAAAGCCTGTATGCCATCAATTACACTCGCTGACTGCCAAGAAAATCGTGTATATAATGCCTGCAAATTTGTAACATCACTATATATTTTTTCTTCTATCTTTTGTGATTTATATAATTCAATTGTTTGATTATTACTAATAGAATCAGCAAGTGATCCACTAGAGAGTGAGTCTTGCGCCGCACGAGATGCGTCATATTTTAATTTCCATGTTGCAAAACTATAATTCCAAATTATAAAAACAAAAAGCCAAATAAGAATAACTAGGGCAAGGGCTGGTCTTTCTTTTGTAAGAATATACAAAATGAAACTTACTTGAACAATAATCGGAATAATGTCATATAAAATTCTATCGGCCAAAGCATCATAACTTTGTGCAAAACGATTTACTTTTTGAACAAGGGCTCCAGCAAAAGTATTTGCAAAAAATTCATGTGAATGTCCAAGCAAATATGAGAAGGCGCGTTGTCTTAAAAGAGCAAGTACGCGAGAAGAAAAATATGAATTAATCATATAACAAACTCGCCAGCCCGCCCAACCCAAAAATGCAACTCCGAAGAAAAGCCAAATGGTATTATGCAAACTTGTAATTTGTGTAGGCGATTGACCACTTCCCAATATATCCAAAAATTGTTTAAAAATATAAGGGACAGTTACATTAGCAAGACTAGCAAGAATTGCCATGAAAATACTAAAAGATATAATTCCAGAAAATTCGCTCAGTGATTTCGCATAAAGTTTAAGCACGACTTTCACACCCGCCCTTTCTAATTTTCTAGAATGTATAGGGAGTGGCTTTATTCGCAATAACCAAAACATAAACTTATCAAAACGTTTATGTTTTACAATATTTAAATTATCTGTTGCATTTGTAGCCATTATGATGCCAATTATACCACGCACACCAGATGTCATTCCCGCGAAGGCGGGAATCCAGTGTCTTGTATAGGGCCGACCTATACATAAATATTTTACATAGGTTACATCTATGTAAAAAAACTCACTTCGTTCATTTTTGTACATCCGCTGGACCAGGAATCACAGGACCATCCGCCAGCTGGCGGAGTGTATACTAAGACGTATTTTAGGTTCATTCGCACATTATCCCCAAAGTGCATCCGCTTGGACTCGCCTACAAGTTTCGTCTCGTCGCCACTCGACGAACTTGCAGGCCGCCGCTCGTGGTTTTTCTTGCTAGAAAAACATCACTGCGCCCGTTCGAGTCCAAACGTATGACACGCAGGTGTCATACTGCGGATGCAAAAAACTCACTTCGTTTATTTTTGTGCATCCGCTTGGACTCGAACCAAGGACCAGTTGTGTATAAGACAACGGCTCTACCAACTGAGCTACGGATGCGATTAATGTAAACTATAACAGAAAATTTTACTTTTTTCTACTATGTAATTTACTTTGAATTTATGAGCAAGGGGTACCCTTGTAGTCCAAAATTTACAAGGGTACCCCTTGCTCAGGTATCTTTAATCTAAAATCTAATGTCTACCGTCTAAAATCTATCGCAATCATTCCATATGCACCTGTGTTCTTTTTCTGATTATTTCTGCAAGCTCAGGATACTTTTCGAGGGTCGGGTCATTATCTAATAATTCTTTTGCCTCATCACGTGCTATTTCTACAAGTTTTGGATTTTTAATTGCCTCCATCGCAAGGTCGCTTATTCCCCATTGTTTACCATCCATTAAGGCGCCTATTCCGCGCGCTAGCATATCTTGCTCTGCTAATTCAAAACCATTTTTTGCATTCACAAGAGCCTTTAATCTTTTTTGTGTAATTTCTCCTTCACTTTCTGTAAACAAATAACAATAAGATTGATATTCACGCCTGCCAACACGTCCACGTAATTGATGTAATTGAGCGAGTCCAAATCTATCGGCATGTTCAATTATTATCACCGTTGCATTCGGTACATTTATCCCAACTTCAATCACAGATGTCGCAACTAATATATCAGATTTTTTATCCAAGAAATCTTGCATGACTTCTTCCTTTTCTTCTTTCTTCATTTTACTGTGCAGAATATCCACAATAAATTCTGGGAAAATAATATCAGCTAGACGTTGCGCTTCTTCTTTTACACTTTTTAAAATTCTTTTTTGTCTCTCCTCCTCATCTTGTTCATCAATGCGAGGACAGATAACATAAACTTGCTTGCCAGATTGCAATTCTTTTCTAATTTTTTCGTATGTTTCTGTACGACCTCTTGCCGGAACTATTTCTGTTATAATTTTCTTTCTTTCAAGTGGCATAGAGTCGATAACTGTTAAATCAAGATCGCCAAAAATAGTAAGAGCAAGGGTGCGAGGAATAGGCGTCGCCGTCATCGATAGTAGATGCGGAAGGGACGCGGAATGTTGCGGAACAGACGCGGAAATACCTCTAGCTGTATCATAGATCACACGCTCTATTTCTAGCTCTAAATGTCCAAAATTAACAAGTAAACCTAATTTATATTCTGACCCTTTTAAGTAATTCCAGAGTTGTTTTTTCTCTATTGCAGTTATTCTAGGGATAGTTTTTAATTCTACAATTATAGAATTTTCTACAACGAAGTCAGGTTGGTATATGCCAACTTTTTTCTTATTATAAAAAATAGGTATTTGTTTTTCTCTATCAAAATTAATTTTTCTTTTTGTAAATTCTTCAGCTAAAAATCTTTGATAAACAATTTCTTTATGTCCAGACCCTAGTTCTTTTTTTACAGTAAAAATAGCTTCTCTTATTTTGTAGGTCAAATCTCTGTATAGTAAATTATCTGTTGGTATTTCTTCTGCGTTTGTTCCGCTAGTTTCCGCGTTATTTCTGCGTGCCAGAGCTTTTCTCTGGCGAACACCGAAGCGATGTTGCTCGTCTATAATAATTAATGCCAGATTTTGAAATGCTACAGATTTTTGAATGAGAGCGTGTGTACCGATAACAACAGAAACTCTGCCATCTGCTAGCCAAGTGAGTAATTGCGCACGAGAAACACTTGTATAGTTTGAAGAATCTGATTTACTTGGAAACTTTGCACAACCAGAGCCAGTTAATAATCCAATTTCAATTCCAGTATTTTCAAAATATTTTATAAAACTTTCGAAATGTTGCTTGGCCAATATTTCTGTCGGTGCCATATAGGCAATTTGAAGTGGCTGACCAGCCTTCGCTGTCAGCTCCGGCGTGGTGATACCATTTTTCTCGGCGCTATTTTGTAACACCGAGTAAGTTACTGTAGCTGCGACGAAAGTTTTACCACTTCCTACATCTCCTTCTAGCAATCTTCCCATCGGTTCTTTTTTAGATAAATCTTTTAATATAGAATTTATCGCGTCCATCTGGGCCTCAGTTGGTTTGAATGGAAATGAATCAATAAATTTTTTAATTCCAACTTTATCTACTTTTATTGGATAAGCTAAAGAATGTTTTGCTTCAACTTTTTCTTGATATTGTTTTAATTGTAAAGAAAAAATTTCTTCGAAAGCAAAACGTTTACGAGCCGCAATAGTTAGAGCTTCGTTTTTTGGAAAATGAATATATAAAAGTGCATCACGCAATTCTGGTAAATGTAATTTTTTTAAAACATGTGGCGGAATAGGGTCAACAATATCGTCTAATACATTTAATTGAACTGCTTTTTTAATTAAAGTGTAAAGATAAAGCGAAGAAACTCCTTTTGTTTCTCTATAAACTGGAGTTAAAAAATTTGTGTCAGCATTCGGTGCGAATAAACTTTCCTGTGATTCCGGAATTATTCCTTCAGCGCGTTCAATATTTGGATTAGAAAGTAAAAATCCTTTCGAGTCGGAATGAACTACACCAGAGATTTTCACTTTTGTACCATCGGGATACATTTTGCCGATATAAGCTTGATTAAACCAAACACAACGTATGGTGCCAGTATTATCCGCAACACGTGCCTCTGTCATTGGCATATGGCCTTTAAAACTTCTTCTTACAGAAACTTTTTCCATGACACCATATACAGTGAATGGTTGCCCAACAATTAAAGTAGAAGTTCCTGAAATTTCTCTCATGTCCGCATAGCGAATAGGAAAGTGATGCAAAAGTTCTAAAATATTTGAAATATTTAATTTCTTAAGACCAGCCTCATGGTCTGGAGATATGCGAGAGAGGCTCGACAGCGGAGAGTCTAAAGTTATTTTCATAAATAACAGTATAGCAATTTTATTGATTCTCTTATAAATCAAAAAACTACACTTTTTACGAAGGCCTTGCCTTCGTAAAAATTATCTTTACAGGATTTTATTTTAATGTAGTATAAATATTAGATGCTCTTCGTGGTGAAGCGTATCGTAAACAAGGCAACTGGAGATAAACAATGAACGAGACTTGCCAAATATTACCCGGTCGCAATGAATGCGCCAATGAGATCAATGAAGGAACTTGCCCCTCGCTGACGGCAAACAACAAATTTTGCCTTGGAGACACGACAAAGCCAACCGCCAGCAAAATTCAAGCTGAGCACAGGCTCGCCGTCGCTCTTGAAGTTCGTGATGCCTCTGGGGGCGGACACCTGAGTACTGCGAAGCATATTCGCCAAGCGACTGTCCCGATATGCAGTATCACCGGCTGAGTTTTGTCTCTGCCAAAAAAGCCACCGTCAGGTGGCTTTTTTAATTTCTGTAAACTATATAACCTATTTAATTTTTAAAAACTGAAAGTTTCAACGAAGAAATTTGTTAGTTTTTTAAGTCTTTAAAGCTAAAAAATTGGATAAAGTTCGAGGCGAAACGGAAGTTTTTCTTGAGACGTACGAAAGGGTACGTTGAAAGAAAAACTGAATGTTTCAACGAAGAAATTTGCCAATTTTTTGCTTTAAATAAGTTCTTCTTTTCGCTTAGGACTAATCCCATGCGCAATCAAAATCTTTTCAAATGCTTCTCTTTCAATACTTTCTACACGCATTAATTCTTCAGCAATTACATTTAAAATTTCTCTCTTATCAAGAATAATTTTTCTTGCTCTCGCCCAGGCATCATCCATAATACGCTTCACTTCATCATCAATTTTTGTACCGAAGGCTTCACTGTATTCTTTTCCATAAAAAATACTTCTTGAGTCCCCTTCTGGTACAAGAGCCATCGGACCTAATGTACTCATTCCATATTTTGTAACCATAGCGCGTGCCATCGCTGTTGCTACTTGTAAATCATTCGATGGCCCTGTTGTAATGTCTCCAAATATTTCTTTCTCAGCAACATAACCACCAAGAGACATCGCAATGTCATCTAAGAATGTTGCGCGACTCATAAGACGTCTTTCATCAAGTGGAAGTTTTAATGTGTACCCTCCAGCATGACCGCGCGCGATAATAGAAATTTTATGTACTGGATCAGCGTCAGGCAAACATGATGCGACAAGCGCATGCCCTGCTTCATGATACGCAGTTATCTTTTTCTCGTTCGCTGATAATATATGACTTTTTCTTTCTGGACCGAGCATAACTTTTTCTATTGAACGAATTAAATCAAATTGTGCAACTGACTTTCTTTCTTCACGAGCTGCAAGTATCGCTGCTTCATTCATTAAACTATAAAGGTCGGCACCGGAAAATCCTGGTGTGCGTTCTGCAATAACAGTTAAATTAACGTCCTCGGCTAATGGCTTCTTTTTTACATGAACAGCAAGTATGGCTTCGCGGTCAGCTCTGTCTGGTAATTCAAGCATGACACGTCTATCAAATCTTCCAGGCCTTAGAAGTGCTTGGTCAAGAACGTCTGGTCTATTCGTTGCGGCCATCACAATTAAATTCATATTTTGTTCGAAGCCATCCATCTCCACAAGTATTTGATTTAATGTTTGCTCACGCCCCTCTCCTTGTCCACCAACAGATGGTGAACGTGTACGACCTACGGCATCTATTTCATCAATAAAAATAATTGCGGGTGATGATTTTTTTGCCATATCAAATAAATCTCGCACGCGTGATGCTCCAACCCCCACAAACATTTCTTCAAATTCAGAACCAGACAAATGGAAAAATGGAACACCTGCCTCCCCTGCAACAGCACGAGCGAGCATTGTCTTTCCTGTACCGGGCGCACCCATCAGTAATACTCCTTTTGGAATTTCCGCTCCAATGTCAGTAAACTTTTTCGGAGCGCGCAAAAATTCTACAATTTCTGCGAGTTCTTCTTTGGCTTCTTTTGCACCAGCGACATCTTTGAATGTTATTTTTTCTTTTGCATCATCTGGATAAATAATTTTCGCACGTGATTGTCCAAATGAAAGAGCTTGGACATTCGCACCTTTTATTCCACGAGCAAGCCACCAAATCATAAGTGCCAAAAATACAATCGGCAAAACAATTGGAATAAATGAAACCCAAACCGAAAGTCCGCTGTCTTTATTTATTGTAATTGTAGTTGAAGCGAGAGTGTTTGTACTAACCCCATAACTACGTAATGTTTCGATAAGTGATGCACTCGCTTCTTTTTTACTTTGCACTTCTGTTTTATCTTTTTTAATTAAAGAAATTTGGTCGCCATCAACAGCAATTGAATTTACATTTCCTTCATTAACGAGTTCGGCGATTTGTGAAATTGGAACAACCGTGATATTTTTCTTTTCTGCAAAATATGAATAGGCCCAGGAAATTGCTACAAAAATAAGTAATGTAGTAAATAGCTGTTGGGAAAATCCAGCTGTCTTTTTTATGGCCCCTTTTATATCTGGTGTTCTAAATTGTTTTCTTGTAATTCCTTCATCTTTTGGTAATTTTGTATTCTTCATAGAAGACATTCTAGCATAATGAATGGCTAGCAGTAAGCAGTAAATGCTTTGAATTACGAAACTCGTATTCGTGTCTTTCCAACGAAAGTTGGAATCCAGTGTTATTTTTTAAAACCTAGACACTGGATCCTGATTTTCATCAGGATGACAACCAAGACAAAGAACTTAGCAACTCCAAGTGATATAATTAATAAATATGAAAAACCTAGAGATTAAAGTACTCGCCACAAATATTGAGGAGATGAAAAGAAAAGCTTTAGAAATTAATGCTGAGGATTTTGGTTTATTACATCAAATAGATACTTATTTTATTGTGGGTGAAAAAAGATTAAAATTACGAGAGGAGAAAGAAAGAAATTATTTAGTATATTATGTAAGGCCAAATACTTTAGATAGCAAATTTTGCAAATATACCATTATAAATATTCCTTTGCGTCTTACTAAAATTACAAAACAAATACTTTCTTTAATTTTTGGAGTTAAAGTAACTGTAAATAAAACACGTAATTTATTTATTTATAAAAATACTAGAATTCATTTAGATAAAGTAAAAGATTTAGATTTATATGCAGAATTAGAAACTGTGATTAAAAAAGAGGAAGATACGGATGAATTAAAAAAAGAACACAATTTTATTATTCAAACTCTTGGTCTTGATAAATTAGAATCAATTAAAGAATCATATTCCGACTTATTGCTGTCAAAATAAAATAGATTCTAATCTTTCTTCATACCCTGTATACTGTCTATATGAAATTAGTAGAAAATAAAAAACTACGTATGACATATGATGTCATAGATACATATCAAGCTGGCATGGAATTAGAAGGCCATGAAGTCAAATCACTGCGTAATAAACTTGGCAGTTTAGACGGCAGTAAAGTTATAATTCGTGGTGGCGAGGCTTTTTTGGTTGGGTCATATATTCCGCCGTATCAGCCAGCAAATACTCCTAAATCATATGATGAGCATAGAACTAGACGCCTATTACTTAAAAAGGATGAGATAGCAAAATTGGCCAATGAAGAAGAGAAAAGAGACTTGACATTACACCCAATTTCGTTGTATATTAAAAACAACCTCGTTAAATGCGAGGTAGCCCTTTGTAAGAAATTACAAAAGCATGACAAGCGAGAAAATATTAAGAATGACATTTCCCGTAGAGAACTACGGGAAAGCAATTAGCAAAAAGTAAGAAGTAATTAGGGTGGAGCATTCGCTACGCGAATGCTCCACGCCCCTCACTACTAATTACTTACCGCTAACTGCTTTGTTTGCCTAAGCAAACAAAAATACGGGAGCGTACTTTGGCTTTGATATGTCGATAATGGTTGTATGTGCTGTATCGAGACTTCTCTATAACTCGTAAACTTTAGAGAACCCATGTTGCAAAAACAACTGGAAAAGCTATTCCTTCGCCTTATGCGTTTGGTCTAGTTCCAGCATTCGTCTAATTTAGACCGATCTGGTGTCCTTCCCTTTCGTATCTGCGGAAAGAGTCTGGGCAATATAACAGCGGAAGTAGATTATTTTGTAGCATAGCAATCTAATCGAAATAATTATGCTATACATTTATTGTTTTCGTTTGTTTTAGATAATAAATGTGAATATAGAATCTGCAAATTTGTATGAGCTTCGAAGAAAAACAAATGTTTTAAAGAGCCGTACATTAGTACGGTGATGAAAAAACATGAAGCTTTGACAATGAAGGTCGCCAAATTTGCAGATTCTATAATAAGCAAACTACATACAGTAGATTCGTTCACCGTTCCGGTATACACGAGGGTTCGAACCCCTCCGCTTCCACAAAATAAATTAGACCGCATCATATGATGCGGGCTAATTTATTTTGTAGAAGCGAGTACATGAACTGCTTCATGTACGTGAGGGGTTCGAATGGTCGCAGTGATGTTTTGCTAGCAAGCAAAACCACGAGAGGCGGGCTGCGAAAAATTTTTGTGACGACAAAAATTTATTTGTAGTCGAACCCCCTCCACTTTTCAAACTCTAATTTGTATAAAAAACTTGCTTCGTTCTTTTTTCTTCATTTCATGCTATAATCCACTTATATAAAGCTTTGGCAGAAAAAGTAAACATCAATAATAATATTCGTTCGCTTAAACTCCGTGTTATTGGACATCAAGGTGAAAACTTAGGCGTGCTTACAAAAGAAGAAGCAATGCAAGCCGCAAAAAATGTTGGTCTTGATTTAATCGAAGTTTCCCCTCATGCCGTACCGCCTGTTGCCCGCATTGCAGATTATGGAAAGTACACATATGAAACTTCTAAAAAATTAAAAGAAGTAAAAGCAAAAGCTCATGTTACAGAAACAAAAACTATACAAATAAGTGTGGCTATTGGTGAAAATGACATTATGATTAAAGCCAAGAAAGCTGCGGAATGGATAAATGAAGGTCATCGTGTAAAAATTGATTTACAATTAAAAGGCCGTACAAAATACATGGATGACAAATTCTTGCGTGAAAGAATGGATAGAATACTCGCCGTTATTCCAGCAGAATATAAGATTGCCGAGCCGTTGAAGAAGATACCGAAGTCGATGATGATAGTCCTTGAAAAGGCGAAATAAAATAAATA
>DOZK01000029.1:0-9439 GCA_003518045.1 Candidatus Nomurabacteria bacterium | reverse complement strand
TATTTATTTTATTTCGCCTTTTCCGCAGAAACTCGCAGACTGTACGCAGAATGACGCAGAAAGAATGCAATTGCATTTGTCTGCGATGTCAGCGTTAAGTCTGCGTAAATCTGCGATGTTTACTTCAAAATAACAATGCCCAGCTCTACTATTTGATTTCTTACGAAATTATGTTAGAATAGTGCAACTATCTTCAAAGATTGAAGTAAACATATGAAGACAAACAAATCATTCCTAAAGAGACTTAAGGTCACAAAAAATGGCAAGATAATCGGCCGAAAGCCAGGTCTTAACCATTTCAATGCAAAAGCATCTCGCTCAAAGCAATTAGCTCAGAAGCGTGGACAAAATTTTGCTATGACAGGAAAGGAAAAGTCTCGTTTTCTCCCAGGCCTGCTATAAGAATAAACGTATCTGCATTATCTAAAATCTAATGTCTAACAACTAACATCTACCACTATGTCCCGCGTAAAAAGAAGCAAAATAGCAATGAAGCATCGTCGCAATGTCCTAAAGGCAGCTAAAGGATATCGCTTTGGACGTAGTACAAAAGAAGTTGAAGCAAAAGTTGCTTTACGTAAAGCAGGCGCTTATGCATTCGCTCACAGAAAAGATAAGAAAACTGACATGCGTCGCCTTTGGACAACTCGTCTTAATGCTGGACTACGCGCAATTGGTATCACCTACTCTGTTTTCATTGATAAGCTTACAAAGAAAGGAATGGTTTTAAATAGAAAAATGTTAGCAGAAATTGCAGCAGAAAATCCAGAGACTTTTACAAGAATTGTTGAGCAAGTAAAGGCTTAGTTTTAATAAATACAAAAGCGCGACCGAAGGTTGTGCTTTTGTATTTCAAAGGAAAATAATAAATTTGTATATTCCCTATGTTACAATAACATCATGCAAATAATAACTAAAACACCAGATGAAATAATTCTTAAAGACAGTGATTGGATACAAATGATTATGGGTGTCATCTTCGTAGTCTTTGGGAGTATCTTCTTCTTTATGATTTTTAATTATGTGTCCATCTTTTTTGTCGAGAAAGATCCCATGAAACTCCTGACCCTTTTGGTTCTCATTTTTCCAGCTATTGGTCTCTGGATGTTTCTCTCCGCCTCTTGGGTGACTATTGATATCAACAAAGCAACAGGACAGATCCTCATTACTCGAAAAAGTCTAATGAGCACTAAGAGTCAGACAGACAACACGTCCGATGTCGCCCGTGTCGAACTACGAAAGGAATGGCAACAACGGACCAATGCTACGGATTCGTCCGTAGCTGGTTCGTCCATATCTGTGCTTATGTATCAGTTGGTACTAGTGTTCAAAGACTCAACCGAGATTCCACTCGGTCATCAGTCAAGAGGTAAAGCTGGTAATATATACATCGCTCCGGAACCCCTTGGTACTTCAAATAAAGAAGTATCTATTGGCAACCAAATCGCTCAACTTTTGGGTGTACCGTTTCAGGAAGTCAATCCGTCTATCTCAAGCTTGGATGTGGCGTTATGAGGTTCCTCGAGTATGTTCCGTTGGATTTGTTTTTATTAAAATTTTAATAAATTAATCTTGTTATTATAGGCGGATATTTGGTTCGTTAGAATCCTCCTGTTTCTTCACCATTGCAATCAATTTTTCAATCAAAACTTTTGGATCTTTTTCAAAGATAACATTAGGATTTTCTCTGTTGCCATTATCTATAATATTTTTAATAACTTCATCAGTTGACCACTCGCCCTCTAGCACCCCTAAGGGCATATTTGCCTCCCAGGCAACAGTAAACTCGTGTATAGTCCCGATACGCCCGCACCCAATAACTACAGCATCTGATGACCTTACAAGCATTAGGTCACGCCCTGGAAAACCAAAGCCTGTATAAACAACTGCGTCCAATGCTTTTAATGGTAACCGATAAACTTCCACATGTTCTTTTTTACTTCCAGCTGGAGAAAGGCCGAAAGAAAAACCCCCTGCTTCTTTTGCACCTTCGGCTGCATACATTGGAAAACCGCTAGTTGCACCTGTTACTATTTGAGCACCTTGTCTGGCAATTTCTCTTCCAATTTCTTTTGCTAATGGTATTACTGTTGGTCCACAATGAGCGACTTCCGCCGCTCCAGAGACACTTATGGTTATTCGTTGAGACTTCATATAAACAGTATACAGTAAGCAGTAGGCAGTAGGCAGTGGATATGGACAGAACAAGTACAAAATATTCAATGAAACAATTTTCAATATATAATGTAGACGCAAAATACTGAGAATATTCAATGAAACAATTTTGTTAATCAAAAAAGATTCGATGACACTGGATTCCAAATCAAGTTTGGAATGACATACGTGTAAGTACTGAATTTTGTTTAAATATTGAAAATTAAAACATTGAATATTTAGAATTGGAATAGCCTAGCAAAGTACCCTTTGCTGGGCTATTCCAATTCGACCACGTCTCCTTTTTCTGGTACAAGAACTGGCACTCCGTAAGTTTCGTGTATATGTTGACCAAGAAAATATGCGCTCTTTGGTTCACCTAAAACTACAAAAACTTTTTTTAATGTTGGGGCCGTTGAGGCTACGAATTCTATAAGCTTGTCAGAATCTTTATGTGCAGAAAATCCATGAATATTTACAAGACGAGCATTAACTTTTACTGGTTGACCATGAATAAAAACTTCTTTCTCCCCTTCTACAATATGTCGCCCTAAAGTATTCGCTGCTTGATAACCGACAATAATAATTGTGTTCTTTGGGTCTGGTAAATATCTCGCCTCATGATGAATTATTCTTCCACCATTACTCATTCCGCTTCCGGCGATAATAACTTTTGGTCTGTGGTCATCATTTATTGCTTTACTCTCCTCAGGTGATGGAGTTTGCACTAGACCTTTGAATGCAAAAATGTCATCTCCGCTTTTAATTATCTTTTCAGTATTTTCATTAAACCAACTATCATATTTTTTATAAACTTTTGTGATATTTATTCCCAGTGGTGAGTCCAAATAAACTGGCACTTCAGGAATTTGTTTACCTTCAACCAATTCATTAAAAGCCATTAACATTTCTTGTGTACGCTCGATAGAAAAAGCTGGAATGAGAATTGTGCCACCTTTTGTAATTGTTGAAGTTACCGCTTCTTTAAAAATTGCTATACGCTTATCTTTGTCTTTATGATTTCTGTCCCCATAAACACTTTCCATGACCAAGTAATCAATATCTTTAAGTAAAGTTGTATCGCGCATTAGTGGTGATGGGGTATTGCCAAGGTCGCCAGTGAAAGCAAGCTTTTTACCTTTATATTCAATTTCAATAATTCCACTTCCTAGGATATGCCCAGCGTCATGATATGTAATTTTTGCATCGCCATCATCTGTTTTAAAAGTAAAAGGTTTTTCATATTCTAAAGTATCAGACCATAAATGCATTGTTTCCAAAACATCTTTCTCTTCGTAGAGTGGTTCTATACCTTCATGTTCGGCTTCTTTTCCAAGAACTCCCATTGAGTCTAAAAGGATTAGCTCGGCCATTTCGCGAGTTGGAGCTGTGCTATAAATTTTTGAACGAAATCCATCACGAACAAGTCTTGGAATTCTTCCGACATGGTCTAAGTGTGCATGAGTAATAAAAAGTGCATCGATACTTTTTGTATCATAAGTAAAGGGCTCTTTGTTTATTGGAATAGAATATTTTTCCCCTTGTACTAATCCGCAATCAATAAGAATTTTCTTTCCGCCAAATTCAACCAAAAAATTAGAGCCTGTCGGCATGAGCGCACCTCCTGCAAATGTAACTTTAAATGTAGACATGGGTAGTTATTAGTTAGTGGTTATTAGTTATTAGTGAATACAAATCCTTCTTTCTTATGAGAAAATAATAGAGGCTCATGCCAAAAAATCCGTCGAATAAATCTTTAACTGTATCTAAATATTTAGAAATGTCATCATAGACCATCATGCCACGAACATATTCGTAGATTTCCCAAGCAGTGGCGATAAAAATATAAGTTAAAAATAAATTTATATAAGAAACTTTAATACCTTGATATGAGAGTATTGCCTTAGTAAGAGAAGCCACTCCGAATCCTCCTAAAATATGCATAGGAATATCAAGCCACCAAAGTTCATAATATAAATTAGTTGGCTCAAAAATATAATGTGATACTGAGAATAAAATGAGGAGGAATAGTAAGGATAAGAAGATGTATTTCATTAGTTAAAGTATAGCAGGAATAGACATTAGACAATAGACTTCCCTGCCTTAGCGGGATAAATTAGATTTTAGATAATACAAAACTGAACCCGTATCATTCCCGCGGAGGCGGGAACCCGCCTTGCCGGCGAGGCAGGTCCAGGTTAAAAACACTAGATTCCAGCTTTCGCTGGAATGACAACAATAAAAAAATTAAAAATAGCAGTAAAAAATCCCCTTCGGGGATTTTTTACTCGGACACTTAGGACATCTTCCTGATGATTTAATTCAGGTGGGTAAGAAACGAATAGCACCACGGTGCAGTTCTCAATATTCCATAACCCAAAGATGTTTTATCCAGAAAAATACCTAAGCACCCTGTATTCATTATATTCTTGAAAAGAAAAATGTAAAGCCGAATATAATAATTTTCAATTATCAATTTTCAATATTCAAAAAATACAAAAAATTCAATTAGTTTTGGATTTGTTTAATACAATTACTCAATCTTTTTGGAGGAAAAATGTTTTAGATGCGAGGAGCCTAGAAATTTTTTGAAGGAGACACTACCCCGCCACACCAAGGTTTGGCGGGGTGATTTTTTGCAAGGAACTCAAGCAAAAAATCAAAAGAAAATACCCAATGACACTCATTGGGTATTTTCTATAATGGAGGTACTCGATATCTAATTGTTGGGCCGGATTATTAGAATAATATAAATTATGAATGATTATACTAAAACAAATAATCCGAAAGCTTATTTCAACAAAATAGACATACAAAAGCACCTATAGTCATTATAGGCCGACCCTATAATTTGAACAAGTTTTGTAAAGAGAAATTTTAGTGGATTGTGGGGATAACATTGTCCAGATTTTAGACATTAGACGTTAGATTTTAGATAATTGCTTAAAATACAAGAGTTTTGTCATAATACAAAAACAGCTAACGGGCAGCTGTTTTTGTATTTTCTAATGTCTAAAATCTAATGTCTACTGTCTACTCTAAGATGCCATTCAAATCAACATCATACAGCATAGCCTCTGTAACAAGTTTATACTTTACAATTTCTTCATCAGAAAACCAAATACCAATTTCACGATCTTGTGCGCCTTCTCCATCTGCTGGATCTGTACAATGAATAAGATTTCTCATTCCACGTGAATTATCAACATCACAAAGATTATACGAATCAAGAGAAAAGTCCCCTCTTATTGTTCCAGTATCTGCTGTTGCTGGTTCTGTCCCTCCAACCAAACGTTTTACAATTGCAGATGCATTATTTCCTTCAATCACCATTGTGATTACCGGACCAGCACGCATGTAATTTACAACAGCGCGGATAATATCTTTTCCATATTCAATAGCTTCACGGTCAACGGTGTGTCCAAGGGCTTTTTTATTTTCAACTATTCTCTCCCCTTTCTTTAAAAACCAAGCGTCGTCTTTACTATAATGATCCCAAAGATTGGCCTCATCCGCCATATGCATTTTCATGCCAACAATTTTAAGACCAATACGTTCAAAACGCTGGATTATTTCTCCTACCAGTCCACGCTGTATTGCGTCTGGCTTTAATATAACAAATGTTCTTTCTTTTTTTGGATGAGTCATGATAGGTATTAGCCACTAGCCACTAGGGTATAGGTAACCCAAATGCCGAGCGACATTAAATTAATAATTAATACTTTATATACTAGCAAAAAAGCACGAGTTTGCCAAAGGCAAACTCGTGCTTTTTTATAATTTAGTGACTCACGTATGGTAAAAGTCCCATAAACCTTGAACGCTTGATAGCGTTTGCAAGTGCACGCTGATTCTTGGCAGTTAGGCCAGTCTTACGACGATTAAGAATACGAGCATGTGGGTTCAAAAACTTTGCAAGAATTTCTGTATCCTTGTAGTCAATGAATTTTATATTGTTTTGATTAAAGTGATCTTGTTTTTTCATATGTGGAAAGTAGAAAGTAGAAGGTGGAGAGTAGGTTTAATACTTTACACCACTGCTTTCACAAATTTAATAATTTTATTTTACAATTTTCTTAGCAAGTTTATTTTAAAGCTTACAAATTGTTTTAGCTACGAGGAGCCTAATAATTTTTCTAGGAGACGTACTTAATAGTACGATGACGAAGAAAAATTATGTAGCGACAAAGTAGATGAAATAATTTTGTTTGTTTAGAAAGGAATGTCGTCGACGTTGATGTTCGAGTCGCCGTAGTCTATGGTTTCCAAATCTGGTACAGCCGTCGCAACTGGTGTTGCATTTCCTGTTGGCTTTGCAGTATATCCCTCACCTGCTGGTGCTCCCACTGACTTTGGTCCGAATTGAACTGAGTCGGCAATGATTTCTGTACGATACTTTTTCTCACCGGAAACTTTATCGTCCCATGAGCGTGTTTGTATACGTCCTTCAATCATTACACCCTGTCCTTTTTTAAGGTACTGTGCACTAGTTTCTGCTTGTCGTCCGAATACTACAATGTTGTGATATTCGACTTGCTCTTGTTTAGCCCCTTGCGCATCTTTATAAATACGATTTGTTGCTAAAGAAAAGTTAGTTACTGCTGTTCCGTTAGGAAGAGACTTTTGTTCTGGATCTCTGGTAAGATTTCCATAAACGAATACTTTGTTTAAATACATATAAGTGATAGATGTTAGATTTTAGACATTAGATTTTAGATTATACCAAAATACTAATAGCTAATACTAGTTTAGTCCTTATTTAACTTCCTCGCTAGAGACTTCTTCAACCACGGCTTCCGGTGCAATTTCCGGTACAACTTCTGCAAGAAGTTCTGGTACTGAATCAATTATTAAATCAGGTTCTTTTGTTGTATCAATGTTGATATCATCTTCATTATTTACTAAAGATTCTGCTTTTATAACTGGCGCACGTTTTGTATAAACAGTATTCTCGCGAACAGTTGATACAACCATATAACGCACAATTTCTTCGTCTAGTTTAAGACCTTTTTCAAGTTCTTTTATTTTACTGCCGTCTAATTCGAATTTTATCCATCCGAAATATCCAACATTGAAACGAACATTCATGTTATTAACAACGCGTGTCATTTCATAAGCGAGCTCACGCATATACGGAGCTTCTTCTGAAATGAAGCTACCACCTAAGGTAGCAATAGTCTGCTTGATCGCGTTTCCTTTCTCAAGCGCCGCACTTTCATCTAGTTTGTTATCAAAGATGAAAGAAATTTCGTACACACGGCTGTCTATTTTGGTTTCATTTATTTCAGTCATAGTCTAATACTCTAACACGAAATGAGGCAAAAGAAAAGGCCCGACTGCAACATGGAATATACAGCGGACCCGAGGATTTGCCTCTGTTTTTTCAAACTGCTTCATTGGGGTTAATGATTAGCAGTGAAAAAATTTTCTTACTTTGTTTTACTGAAATCAAAGCTACAATAAATACCATTGTCCCAAACAAAAGCGAGCCTACAAAATAAGCAATAGCCTCCAGAACAATGATATCACCCGGCTGAAACATCAACCACAACACTGGCATTGGCGTCAACAAAGATTGCAATATTCCGATATTGGTAAACAAGTAATAAATGGCTTTGTCGCCTTCTGTTGCCTCTGGCAGAAGTTTCCTTGTTTCTTCATGAAGAGGTATTTTAAATAAAGAAGACCAAAACATACCCAAGCTAACAGAAAAAATAAACCCAGCGACCAAAGTTACTGCGAGCAGAATAGAAAAGAACATGACGATTCTCCTTAGTTGCTCTACACTCTACTAGAGATTACTTTTTATTTCAAGTTAAAAACCCTCTTCGCGTTTTCCAATAATTGAAGTCGTACTTCTTCAAATGGCTCTTGTCTAAGCACAGAAATTCTAGCCACGACTTCTTGAACCATAAGTGGTGTATTTCTTTTACCGCGAAAAGGCGCGGGCGTGGCATATGGACTATCGGTCTCGGCATGTATCATGTGAAGCGGTGTATAGCGAACAACATCATCATAATCATGAGCAAAAGTAATAACGCCAGAGAAACTTAATGTAAAATCAATATCGATAAATCTTTTTGCAATGTCAATATTGCCAACAAAAAAGTGAGCGTTGCCTTTTAATTTATCTCCATGTATTTTTTTCGCATTTTCAAGCATTGATAACATATCCTCATAAGCATCCATACTTCCTTTCGTTGGGCGTCCATGTAACATAAGTGGCTTACCAACTTCAACAGCTAAATCAATTTGCTTTTGAAAAATTTTCCTCTGTCTTTCTCTTTCTTCTTCTGTACTCCAAGTAATTCCTTTCTCGGCTTTTTCTTTTTCAAAAAAAGTCTCTACTGCATAATAATCCAATCCACATTCACCTATTGCTACAACTTTTTCATGCTTTGCAAGTTTCATATATGCGTCCTCATCATAAACTTCTAGTGGATTATCCGCCGGATGAAGGCCAATTGTTGCAAAAATATTTGGTTGGGCGTCCGCCAATGCTAAAGCATCACGACTTTCTTTCAAACCCGTACCAACTGTAATTGTTCCAAAACCTTTTTCCTTCATCTCAGAAATAACCTCCTCTAAATCAGGTTTAAAAGCTTTGTCATGTAAATGTGAATGTATATCAAAAAATGCGTAATTAGTCATATAGTTCGCTGTGAGTCCCAATATCTACAAATATAAAATAATTTTCTCCTTCTTTTATAAAAAGAGCCCTATAATCTCCAGTAATATTTATACTTCTTGTATCAGTAAAAGGTGGGTCAACTGAATGATTGTGAAGAAGCGGATGGAAAGGATCATTACAGAAAAGTAAAAAACGAACATCAAATTTTTGTTGAATTGAAAAAGGAAGCTTGCTTATTTTCTTTTTGAATTTGTGGCTAAACTCTACTTTCATTTATTTTGAATGAAGCCACTGCAATGCTTTTTTAGGATCAGTAAAACTCGCTGAAATATTTTTACCTGCCTTGAAATCCTTCCTTGCTTGTAAAATACTCTTTATTGTTTTTTTATTAAGAGTCTCAACAACCTCCACCCTTCTTTCTCCTTGGGCCAACTCGTGAACTGTTTGGCTTAAAAAATATGAAAGAGTAAGGCCTTGTTTTTTGGCTTCTTTCATTGCTAAAACTTTTGCTTTTGCATCCACATTAAAAATTACTTTTGTAGTCATATATACATTATATATACTTGGTATATACCTGTCAAATGAAAATTAGTCCGTAAAGTCTGTAAAGTCCATAAAGTCAAAAGTGGGGAAATTAGAGTTAATTAACATTTA
>DOZK01000012.1 GCA_003518045.1 Candidatus Nomurabacteria bacterium | reverse complement strand
GTTCGGGCTTTAATGTGCGCAAGGCCTTGGGGGATTTTACTTTTTATGTTATACTTAGCATGCTAAGTATATAAACCATATGGAAGACGCCATTATTATAAAAGATTTAAAAAAGACATATAGAAATGCAAAAACTGAAACTTTGCACGGAATTAATTTAACTATTCCTAAGGGGCAATTTTTTGGACTGCTTGGTCCAAATGGTGCAGGAAAAACAACAACCATTAGTTGTGTAACAGGAGTATCAACTCCAACCGAAGGTAGTATTACAGTTATGGGACATGACGTGGTAAAAGATTATAGAGAGTCTCGTGCCTCCGTTGGAGTATCCCCGCAAGAGTTCACAATAGATACTTTTCAAACTGTCGATGAAATATTAGATTATCAAGCTGGATTTTTTGGAATTATCGGAAAAGAAATGAAAGCACGACGTGAAGAAATGTTAATAGCTTTTAATTTAATTCCTCATCGAGATAAAAAGTTTCAATTTCTCTCTGGCGGTTTAAAACGTCGTGCCACTCTTGCAAAAGCTATGATGCATAATCCTGATGTATTAATTTTAGATGAGCCAACAGCCGGAGTCGATGTAGAGACAAGGCATTCTTTATGGAAGTTTTTGCGTAAATTAAAAGAAGAAGGAAAGACAATAATTTTAACCTCACATTATTTGGAAGAGGTTGAAGCACTTTGTGATCGTGTGGCGATAATAAAAGATGGAAATATTATCATGGACGATACTGTAGAAAATTTAACAAAAGATATGAGTCTAGAAAAAATTTATTTAGAAGCCGTAGATCATAAAATATAAAAGTATGAAAAAAATAAATAAATTTAACTGGATTGGATTCTATACTCTGATACGTCGTGAAGTTGGCCGTACTAGACGTGTATTGGGGCAGGCGATTATTGCGCCACTTGTTACGGCCTCACTTTATATTTTTGTTTTTGGTTTTGTTATTGGAAGTAAAATTCAATTGATAGAAGGGATTAAATATATAAGTTTTGTTTTCCCTGGAATATTTGCAATGAATTTAATTATGGCTGTTTTTTCTGCAACTTCGTTTTCTATTTATTTTATGAAGTTTCAAAAGACAATAGAAGATATGCTCACTTTACCAATATCTTACACTGAACTCGTAATATCTTTAATTGTTGGTGGTATTGTAAGAGCTTTTGCAATTATGATTGCTCTCTCGGCCGTTGCTTTAACTTTTGGGGTGAATGATTTAGCTCATCCAATTATTTTGATTGGCTATGTTTTACTGGTTAGTATTTTCTTTGGATTATTAGGAGTAGTCGCTGGAATTTGGGCAGATAATAGTTTTGAAAAGTTTGGATTTGTAACTAACTTCATACTTACCCCACTCACTTTTTTGGGTGGTGCATTTTATTCCATACATATGCTCCCAGAGAAATGGCAATTTATATTACATTTTAATCCAATATTTTATGCCGTCGATGGAATACGTTATGCCTTAACTGGTTATCACGAAGTTTCTCTTTTACTTGGAGTTGGAATATTATCTGCACTTTCAGCTTTAGTTTTATTGATTTGTGTTTGGATATTTACAACTGGCTGGAAATTACGGTCTTAGATTTTCTTTTGCTAAATACGTGCTAGATTTTAATTGAAAGGTAGTTCATAATGTATAAACATATGACTAAAATTTGGCAAAAATCAAAATCGAAAAGCAATACAATCATCGAGAAATATAATACTGGGGATGATTTTTTGATGGATATGGAAATTTTCACTTTCGATATACTCGCCTCAATTGCACACGCTGAGATGCTTGGTACTATTGGTATCTTAAATAAAGAAGAAGTTAAAAGTTTAGTATTGGAGCTAAATAATATTTTAAAAAGTTTTAATGATGGAAAAATTAAAATAAGAGTAGAGGACGAAGATTGTCATACGGTTATAGAAAATTTATTAATAAAAAAACTTGGAAATGTTGGGAAGAAAATTCATACAGGTAGAAGTAGAAACGATCAAGTTTTGACTGCTGTTAGATTATATACTGTAAATAAATTACGAATTATTGCAACCCTAAATAAAGATTTAACAGAAGCAATAATTTCATTTGCTGAGAAAAATAAAAATAGTCCACTTCCAGGCTATACTCACACTCAACAAGCCATGCTTTCTAGCTTTGGACATTGGAGTTTGTCATTTGTCGAAGGATTAATTAATGATCAGGAAATTCTAAATAAGGCAATCGAAATCAATAATCAAAATCCTTTAGGGACTGCCGCTGGTTTTGGTGTATCTTTTCCATTAGATAGAGAATATACGAGGAAAAAATTAAATTTTGATAAAAATATAATTAATAGTTTATTTGCTCAAGCCTCTCGCGGTAAGTTT
Source organism: Candidatus Nomurabacteria bacterium (assembly GCA_003518045.1). Classification (GTDB taxonomy): domain Bacteria; phylum Patescibacteriota; class Minisyncoccia; order Phycocordibacterales; family UBA5272; genus UBA11704. The sequence continues at coordinate 18,450 of DOZK01000012.1, read as the reverse complement.
GAGTCTTTGACTTTAGAATCACTTTCACAAATAATGTTAACGTTATCTCGTTTTGCAACTGATATGTTATTTTTTACAGCCAGAGAAACAGGTTTTGTAAAAGTTTCTGAAAGTTTAACAACAGGCTCAAGTATAATGCCTCAAAAAAAGAATCTTGATTCAATGGAACTAATAAGAGGTAATGCTTCAATTATATTTTCAAATCAATTAGCTGTTAAAAATATTCCAAAAGGAGTTATTTCTGGATACAATAGAGATTTACAATTAATAAAGAAGCCATTGATTGAGAGTTTGAATATTGTTCAAAGTTCACTCGAAGTGGTTCATGAGTTTATTAAAGGAATTGAAATTGATAAAGACGCAGTTAAGATAGCTATTAAGAAAGATATTTTTGCGGCTGATATGGTAAATGAGATGGTAGAAAAAGACGGTATTTCATTTAGAGATGCTTATGTAAAAGTAGGGCAGGCACTTGACGAGGTAAAAGATTTTAGCTTGGAGAAAAATATTATATCAAAAAAATCATTAGGTTCTCCTGGTAATCTTGATTTAAATTACTATAAAAAAATATTAAAAAAATTATAGTTAATTTGTTGCGTATATAAGCACTTCTAAGTTAAATTGTGTTAGTATTAAAAAATGAAAATTGCAGTAATAGATAATCTCCGTTCGGTCTATAATGTTGGGTCTATTTTTCGTACCGCAAATGCTGTAGGAATAGAGAAGATTATTCTTTGTGGTACTACACCAACTCCGCTTGATAAGTACGGTGACAAAAGAAGCGATTTTGCAAAAGTGGCTCTTGGCGCAGAAGATGTAGTTGTGTGGGAATATAAAGAAGATATAAGAAGTACGATAGAAGAATTAAAGGATGAAAATTATTATATTATTGCTATTGAGCAAGATGAGAGGTCAGTGGATTATAAATCCGTAGAACCAGGTGAAAGAAATAGCATAGCTTTTATTATCGGCCCAGAAGTGGACGGCATGACAAAAGAAAATTTAGCACTTTGTGATGTGATTGCCGAAATCCCAATGCTTGGCACGAAAGAATCACTAAATGTGACTATTGCGTTTGGGATCGCGGTTTATCGTATACTAGGAATATGAAAATTACAAAATTTGGACATTGCTGTTTATTAATAGAAGAAAAAGACGTTCGTATATTAACTGACCCAGGAAGTTGGAATGAGACACCGAATGTAGAAAATCTTGATGTCATTTTACTTAGCCATGAGCATGCTGACCATATTCACATAGAAAGTTTAAAAACAATTTTGAAATCAAATGAAAAGACGGTGATTTACACACATGAGGAAGTAAAGAAATTATTAGATGCAGAAAATATTTCTTGCGTTCTTATTAGAGATGGTGAAGAAGTAATAATTAAAGGAGTGAATATAGCAAGTTTTGGCACAAAACATGCTTGTATTCATAATGATATAGCTATAGTACAAAATACTGGATTTTATATTGCAAATAAATTTTTCTATCCAGGGGATTCTTTTTATAATCCTAAAAAAGATATTGAAATACTCGCGCTCCCCGTAATTGCGCCATGGATGAAAATAGAAGAAGCTATTGAATATGCAAAAGTTATTAAACCAAAAATTGTTTTTCCAGTCCATGATGGAATGTTAAAAGAAGATAGACGTGCTTTTACTAGAATTATTCCTAAAAATTTACTCGAGAAAGAGGGAATAAAGTTTGTAGATATTATTGAAGGCACATTCGTTGAGTTTTAAATTTATAAATTAATATGAAATTAACTCACCCATATTGTAATTATGTTTCAAATTTAAAAGATGTAAATGATGTTGATAAAATCTATCACGATAATCATTATGGTGTTCGAATAGAAGATGATAATGAATTATTTGGACGTTTGATTATGGAAATAAATCAAGCCGGACTTTCTTGGCGAACTATTTTAATGAAAGAAAAAGGTTTTAGAAATGCTTATAATAATTTTGATATTAAAAAAATTGCGAAATATGGAGAAAAAGATTTTTTAAGATTAATGAATGATGCAAAAATTATTCGTAACAAGTTAAAAATAAACGCTGTAATATATAATGCACAAGAAATAATAAAAATCCAAAAAGAATTTGGAAGTTTTAGAAAATTTTTAGATTTTTATGTGAAAGAAAATAAAAATGATAAAAATTTATGGTTAAAACTTTTTAAAAAACATTTTAAATTTGTTGGTGGAGAAATAGTTGGAGAATTTTTATTAAGTATTGATATGTTACCCGGTACGCATGATACAAAATGCAAAGTAATTAGAAAATAGTAATTAGTAATTAGGGTTAATATTTATAAAATTAGTTGACCTTTAGCTAACAGATTTTACCTAATTGCTAACTGCTCGAGGCTTCTTGCCATTTAAAAGTACGGCAACCCGAAGCCCTGTTTTTGTAAAGTTTTTTCTTAAACGGAGCATATTTCTCAAGGCATTTTATGTCCCCAGTTTTGCTGTTGCAGATAAGGCAAACCGGGGCAATAATAAGATATCTGGGGGACATTATTAATATCGTTATTCTTGTACTACTATGCTTAAAACAATTGTTAAAAGAACTGGTGAGAGAAAGCCTTTTGAAAAAATAAAAATTACTAAAGCCCTTACAAAGGCAGGCCTCGCCACAAAAGAATATGATGAGAACGAGGCTGTGATACTTACTGAAAAAGTAATTTCTTTTTTGGAAACAAAAGCAGAGGATGGTGTTATTTTAATTGAGCAAGTACAAGATGAGGTAGAACATGTCCTAATGACATCTCGTTTTAAGGTAACAGCGAAAGCATATATTCTTTATCGAGAGCAACATGCTGAAATGCGCTCCTTCGCGACGATGTCATCTCTTGGTTTGGTTGATAATTATTTAGGAAAGTTAGATTGGCAAGTAAAAGAAAATAGTAATATGGGTTATTCACTTCAAGGATTAAATAATTATATTTTTTCTGAAGTTAGTAAAACATATTGGTTAAATAAAATTTATCCAAAAGAAATTCGTACAGCATATGAAAATGGCGATCTTCATATTCATGATTTAGGAACACTCGCTATTTATTGTGTAGGTTGGGACTTGATGGATTTATTGAAAGAAGGATTTAGAGGAGTACCAGACAAAGTTGAATCAGGCGCACCAAAACATTTGCGCTCAGCTCTCGGACAAGTTGTTAACTTCATGTACACACTTCAAGGTGAAGCAGCTGGAGCAATTGCATTTTCAAATTTCGATACATTGCTCGCACCGTTTATTCGTTATGATAAATTAACTAAAGCAGAAGTTAAACAAGCTATACAAGAATTCGTCTTTAATATGAATGTACCAACACGTGTTGGTTTCCAGACACCATTTTCTAATATTACTCTTGACCTTAATCCATCCGTTAACTTTAAAGATACAAAAGTTGTTATTGGTGGAAAAGAAATGACAGAAACATATAGCGACTTCCAAGTAGAAATGGATATGTTAAATGAAGCCTTCTTTGCAGTTATGGCAGAAGGGGATAAAGCAGGTAGAGTATTTTCTTTCCCAATTCCAACAGTTAATATTACAAAAGATTTTAATTGGGAAAATGAAAACCTAAAAGGTCTTTGGGAAATTACTGCAAAATATGGTATTCCATATTTCAGTAATTTCGTTAATTCAGACATGAAGCCAGAGGATACTCGTTCTATGTGTTGTCGCCTTCGTCTTGATTTAGAAGAACTAGATAGACGTGGTGGTGGACTATTTGGTGCGAATGCTCTAACTGGTTCAGTTGGTGTTGTTACAATTAATCTTCCCCGTATTGCTTATGTTGCTAAATTAAAGAACAAAGATTCAATTGAAAAAGCAAAGGCACATTTCTTTGAGAAACTAGACGCACAAATGGATATAGCAAGAGAAAGTTTAGAAATTAAAAGAAAATTGATTGAAAAATTAACTGATGCAAATTTGTATCCATATACAAAGTTCTATTTGAGAAATATTAAAAAAGGATTTGGTGAATATTGGAAAAATCACTTCTCTACTATTGGACTTATTGGCATGAATGAAGTTACATTAAATCTTTTTGGTGAGAATCTTGGTTCTAAAGTAGGCCGTGCTTTTGCAGGTGAAGTTCTAGACCATATGCGTCATCGATTAATTGGATATCAGCAAGAAACTGGTAATCTTTATAATTTGGAAGCTACACCAGCTGAAGGCACATCATTCCGTATGGCACTTCGTGATAAAAAAATGTATCCAGAAATTATCGTGGCTAACGAGGCAGAATATAAAAAGGGAAGTAAACCATTTTATACAAATTCTTCACAACTACCAGTTAACTATTCACAGGACATTGTTGAGTCATTGGATATTCAAGACGGACTTCAAACTAAATATACAGGCGGAACAGTTATACATCTTTTCTTAGGAGAACGTGTTACTGATTATCGTTCTGTACCAAATTTGGTAAAGAAGATTTGTGAGAATTATAAGTTGCCTTATTTTACTATTACTCCAACATTCTCTGTATGTGCTACTCATGGTTATGTACCAGGGGAACATTTCAAATGTCCTACATGTGAGACTTCATGTGAAGTGTATTCACGTATTGTTGGATATTTGCGTCCAGTGAGTCAGTGGAATGAAGGCAAGCAAGCAGAATATGATGTAAGAAAAGTTTATCTACCAGAGGTCGCTACTGTCTGTGTCGAGGCAGGAAAAATGGCGGAGGTAAGTGCTTAAATGAAGTTCGGAGGATTTGAAAAGTTTACATTGATAGACTATCCAGAAAAGATAGCGTGTATGGTCTATACAATAGGCTGTAATTTTCGTTGTCCATATTGCCATAATCCAGAATTAGTTGATGAGACAGTTACAACGAGAATTGATGAAAAAGAAATTTTAGATTTCTTAAAAACTAGAACTGGAATGCTAGACGCTTTGGTTATAACAGGGGGCGAGCCAACTATGCATGGTGAAAATTTAATTTCATTTATGCGAGAGGTTAAAAAACTTGGCTTTCTTGTGAAGCTTGATTCAAATGGTACTGACCCAGTTGTATTACAGCGTGTCATTGATGAAAAGTTGGTGGATTATATTGCTATGGATATAAAATCTCCAATTGCAAAATATACAGAGACAGTTACACGACCAGTTGATACTAATGCTATAAAGAAAAGTATAGAAATTATAAAAAGTAGCGGTGTTTCGTATGAGTTTCGCACCACTATTGTTAAATCAATGTTGACGTTCGAAGAGATAGAACAAATAGGAAGAGAAATAAAAGGTGCCAAGAATTATTATCTTCAAAAATTTATTCCTACAAAAACAGTTAACCCACAATTCTTGAAAAAAGTTACTTATAGTGATGAAGAATTTGCTTCCCTTAAAAATATTATGGAAAAATATGTTTCTTATTGTGGAATTAGATAAATATGTATGAAAACCCGCAGCAAAATTTACTTGGATCACGCAGCAACAACTCCCACACATAGAGAGGTGCTTGATGCGATGTTGCCATATTTTGGCGATGAATATGGTAATCCATCGTCTTTATATTCTTCTGGTAGAAAATCGCACGCCATTATAGAAAAATCACGACAGAATATTGCAAATATTTTGGGGGTAGAAAAAGACGAAATAATTTTTACAGCATCGGGGACTGAGGGAGATAACTTGGCAATTTTGGGAATTGCTCGAGCGAATCGCGAATACGGTAATCATATTTTAATTTCTTCTATTGAGCATAAAGCAGTTATTGAGCCAGCTAAGCAATTAGAAAAAGAAGGATTTGTTGTTGAATATATTCCAGTAGATAATCTTGGTATGGTTGATGTAGAAGATGTGTTATCTCGTATTACAGAAAAAACTATTTTAATTTCTGTTATGTATGCGAATAATGAAATTGGAACAGTTCAGCCGATTGCAAAAATTGGTAAATTTTTGAAAGAAGCAAGGAGTAAGGAGAAAGGAGTAAGAAAAGAGGAGAATTCGCGAAGAGAATTCTCCGAATTTCCTAACGAAGAACGAAGAACGAAGAACTTCCCCATTTTCCATACAGATGCTTGCCAAGCAGTGGGCTATTTACCGCTTGATATAAAATCTCTCGGTGTTGACGCTCTCACTCTTAATGGTTCAAAAATTTATGGTCCAAAAGGAATAGGTGTTTTGTATAAAAATAAAAATGTAAAAATAGAGCCAATTATTTTTGGTGGTGGGCAAGAGCGTGGACTTCGAAGTGGAACAGAAAATCTCCCCGCTATTGTTGGATTTGATTTCGCACTTTCTCGTGTAGAAGAAAGAAGGGAAAAAGAATTTGCACGCCTCACAGAAATTCGTGATTATTTTATCGAAGGATTAAGAAAAAATATTCCAGATTTAGTTTTAAATGGTCATCCAACATCTCGTTTGCCAAATAATGTACATATTTCTATTCCTGGCATAGAAGGCGAATCAATGTTGCTTATGTTAGACGAGCTAGGTATACAAGCATCGACCGGTTCTGCATGCTCTGCAAGTGATTTACAGGTCTCACACGTGCTTGTAGCCATCAAGCAAGACGTATCTTTAATGCATGGCAGTCTTCGTTTTTCTCTGGGCGAGACGACAACCACGGAGGATTGTGATTATGTAATTTCTTCACTTTTTAGTATAGTAAAAAAGTTAAGGACTATTTCTCCTATTAAAAACCATGAATAAAATAACTCCTACTACATGCGATGTAACAGATTGGCTTTACAGTGATATTGTAAAAGACCACTTTTTTAACCCGAGAAATATTTTACTTGATGATAAAGATTATGTTGCTGATGGACTTGGTGTTGCTGGTAGTCCTCTTTGTGGAGATATGATGGTTGTTTGGATAAAAATAGATAAGGAAACAAATAAAATTACAGAATGTAAGTGGCGGACTTTTGGTTGTGCTTCAGCTATTGCGTCAACTTCAATGATGTCAGTTATGGCAACAGAAAATGGTGGCATGACGATTGCCGTAGCTAAACGCATGACACCAGAGTCGATTATTGATAGATTAGGTGGACTTCCAGATAGAAAGTATCATTGCTCAGTATTAGGACATGAGGCACTACGCAAGGCAGTAGAAGACTACGAAGGAAACTTACATACTTGACGGCCTTCTTTGTTTGGTTGTCATTCCAAACTTGATTTGGAATCCAGTGTCTGTATTACTAGAATGACACTAGATTCCAGCTTTCGCTGGAATGACATAAAAAATAAATCATGGAAAATAATATTACTTACACAATACAAGATATTAAAAAAGAAACAGAAAATGTTTTTACTTTAACATTATCGTATGATGGTAATTTACCATTATTTAAAGCAGGGCAATTCATCACAGTATTTTTCCCCGAAACAGGACATGTCGAAGGTAAGTCATATAGTATTTCAAATATAATTTCACCGAATTCTTTTACTATTACAATAAAAAGTATTGGAGTATTTTCAAACAAACTTATTTCCTTGAAAGCTGGAGATAAATTGTCCGCCTCTTTTCCTTATGGCTATTTTTATACAGAATCTGACAGTAGTTCTTTGGTTTTAATTTCTGGTGGAATAGGTATCGCACCATTTAAAGCAATGATACAAGAATCTCTTTTAAAAACACCAAATCGTAAAATAATACTTTTTTATTCAAACAAAACACAAAAGGATATTATTTTCAAAAATGAATGGGGGCAATTAACCGAAAAATACCCAGAAACTTTTAAAGTAAATCATTATATTACTCAGGATTATAAAAATAGTAATTGTGTCATTCCCGCGCAGGCGGGAATCCAGGTTCTTAACACTGGATTCCAAATCAAGTTTGGAATGACAACCAAAGATGGTCGTATACCAGTTGCAGATATTATAGAGCAGTCAAAAAATCTCTCCGACCCAGAATTTTTCTTATGCGGAACAATTCCATTTGTTCGTGATTATTGGCGAGGTTTAAAAGAGGGAGGTGTACCAGAAATCTCAATCTACACAGAGGCGTTCTTCTAGTTTTTAGTGGTCTATCATTTTTTTAAAATAGTGCTAGAATAACTTTGCACACTTGCGTGCCTACCTAAGGAAGGAGATGCCTATGCAGGGCAATATCAAACCTGGTTGAAACGCAGCCTTATCACGGGGCTAAATGCGTGATTACCCTCCGGGCGTCAAGTTCGGAGGGTTTATATTTTTATGTTAGAATAAAAAAGTGGATGGGAACATCCGCAAAGTTCATCAACGGTTAAAGGAGATGCCTATACACAAAAGTAGTAAATATCTGATCGGCGACCTTATCGGTGTGTTAACCGAGAGTAAATTTTCATTGGCCCCATGATCAGTGGTGGCAGAGCATGAATTGTTTACGCATCCCCGGCTATCGCAAGCGGCCGGGTTTGTTATTTTTATATATGTTAGAATATAGAACTATGAAAACAATTCCTTATACAGCAAAAGATTTTAAATGGGTAAAAATGACGAAAGCTACAATGAAGAAACAAGCAGACGCTTATATTCTTAATAAGAAAAAAGTATATGCTGAAATTAAAAGCATTCTTCCAGAAAATAGAACATTTTTAAATACATTGTATGCACTTGAAAGATGTGATGATTCTTTTGAAAGCTTTTTCAATAAGATGGGGCTACTCTCTGAAGTTTCTCCAAAAAAAGAAGTTCGTGACGCATCACATGCTATAGCAACAGAAATGTCACAAAAACTTGTCGATATAGAATACGATAGAGATTTATTTATTTCACTTTGTGAATACTATGAAGGTAATTTTGAATATGAAAAGAAAAAACTTCGCAAAGAAGACATTAAACTTTTAGAAGAAACACTTCGCGAATATCGTCGTATGGGATTTGATTTACCTCCAGCTATGCAAAAGAAATTAAAAATCTTGATGAAAAAAGTTGGTAAATTATCCATTGCTTTTAGGCAAAATATTAATGATTATCAAGATTATATTTTATGTACTAAGGAAGAACTTGCTGGGTTATCGGAGAGATTTATTTCGACACTCCCAAAACATCCTAATGGTAAATACATTGTTTCACTTCAATATCCACACATCGGCCCTTTTATGGTAGAGGCTGAGAATAGAAAAAAACGTGAAGAGTTAGCCCTTAAAAATTTGAAAAAGGGAGGGACGAAGAATCTTAAAATTATTGAAGAAATAGTAAAACTCCGTCATGAAATTGCACACATCTTAGGATATAAACATCATGCTGATTTTAGACTTGAGACTCGTATGGTAAAGTCTGCTAAGACAGCAGAGGATTTTCAAAATTCACTTTTAAAAACACTTGCTCCACTTGCAAAAAAAGAAGGTGAGGCCATAAGCGTACACGCCAAGACTCTCGGAATTAAGAAAGTCGAACACTATGATATTGGTTATGTTGCTACTAATTTAAAGAAGAAGCTCTATGATCTTGACCCAGAAACAATGAGAGGATATTTTCCACTTGAACATGTAAAGCGAGAATTATTTAATCTTTGTGAAAACTTATTTGGAATTGTGATTGCAGAATATCCAACAACACTATGGCATAAAGATGTAAAAATGTATCAGATAAACAATAATGATGGCACACTTATTGGATATTTTTCAATGGACTTGTTTCCACGAGAAGGGAAGTATAGTCATGCAGCAATGTTTGATGTTGTTGTTTCCCACGAGCATGGATATAAAACAGAAGAATATGTAGCACCATATTCTAGTATGGTTTGTAATTTTCCAGTTCCAACTAAGAAAGTTCCGTCATTACTTTCATTAGGTGAAGTAGAAACAATTTTTCATGAGTTTGGTCATCTGCTACATATGACACTTACTCGCGCGCGATTGGAATCTCAAGCTGGAGCGAACGTTGCATGGGATTTCGTTGAGGCACCATCTCAGATTATGGAAAATTGGGTATGGGATAAAGAAGTTATGGAAAAGTTATCACAGCATTATCAAACTGGGAAGCATATGCCAAAAGAAATGATAGATAGAATTATTAAAGGGAAAATTTTTCAGAGTGCCTACTTTTATACAAGACAACTCATACAAGGAAAACTCGATCTTGATTTACATACTGGCAAAGTAAAAGATGCACGCCTAGCATATCGCAGAATGAATAAATTGTACTTTAATATTGACCTTCCAGAAAAAGAAACATTATTCCCAGCAGGCTTCGGTCATCTTGTCGGATATGACGCGGGATATTATTCATATCTCTGGGCTCTTGTTTATGCATGTGATGCATTCGAATCATTTAAGACAAAAGGAAATAAAAATGTAATGACAAATACTGAAGTTGGAATGAAGTGGCGTCGTGAAGTTTTAGAAAAGGGGTCAAGCGAAGATGAAATGAAACTCGTGAAGAATTTTCTTGGCAGAGCACCGAACCAGAAAGCATTTTTGAAGGAAATAGGGATAAAGTAGGGTTTATTTAAAAAGTAAAATCTCTATATCGCTATAGAGATTGTTGCTGGCCTTGCAGCCGGCTGTTCGCATAACGTGACCCGCTTCGCGGACGTCATGACGGCGTGACATGTCATCACTAAGACATTTCGAGGACTTTCATCAACTCAAGAAACATCTTAAAAACTCAAACTCAAACTAAATCCAAATAAAGAACTAACATCCAATATCATTTGTCAGGATTGCACAAACGACAACTAACTAAAAAGAAATTTAACTAACTGTAATTTTCCTAGAAACTAAGCCATCCGATTTTTACAAATGACGGACTGAGATCCCCGAGCCACCCATATCTTTCGTCGTATAAACGAACCATGGACGCTCTCTTCCTGCCGGAATGATAGAAAATTCGCTTGTCACTTTCCGATTAGGCTTCGTGAGAAACAAATTCACCAGTATGTATTCCCGACCATCAGCCAATTTCTTGACGACGAGTTCGAGTTCGCACACTGTAGCTTTGCCAGTTCTTGCTAAGTACTCGATGATCTTACGATCACCGTATACCTGAACATTCACAGGGCTAGCCTTCGGCATAATCCGATAACCATAGTGTCCATACTCGCAACCGAGAAATTCGGACTTACACCATTTGAAATCCCATTCGCCCATGCGAGGCAGGGATAGTGCTACGACAAACGGCTCTTGGAATGTATTGTAATTTTCGGGATTGCGCCCGAGAATTGTTTGATACACCGCTGGCATTTTTTGCTTGTCCATTTTCTGGACCTTTCTTTACAAAGAGTTATCCTCTTTACACCCGCAAAGAGGTATATCAATTATAGCATATTTAACACCTTTTGTCAAGCAAAAGGCAAAAATATGCTTATTTTATATATAAAAAAACCGCGTCAGAATATGACGGGCTTGAGGTTGCCTCGGATAGACGCAGTGTTCTTCACCAGGATTAAACCAGCTTGATGATTTCTGACGTTCGGTTTCCCAAAACATAACGCCAGGATTTGCTGGAAGGGGTGTCTAACCAGTGATCCTTGTCGGACCAAAGTTTTGTGCAATCTAGCCGAGGCTTTGTTATTTTAACTTAATAAGAATATTTATGCAAAAGCACTAGCGTATTTAGTAAAAATGTGTTATCATAGCTGACATTGGTAAAAGCGGTGAAGTCATGGACTTCGTCGCTTTTACATTCGTAATTATCTGTATTTCAACTAATGACGAATAACTAATTACTAATAACTATTTTCACCATGCAACAAGAAATTCGTAACATCGCCATTATCGCCCACGTTGACCACGGCAAGACTACACTCACTGACGGACTTATGAAGCAGTGTGGTGTTGGCGTTGAAGGTCAAACAATGGATTCTAATCCAATGGAAAAGGAACGCGGTATTACGATTACTGCGAAGAATACTTCTGTTCCATATAAAGGTGTGAAAATAAATATTTTGGATACTCCAGGACATGCTGATTTTGGTTCTGAAGTTGAGCGAGTACTTCGTTCTATTGACTGCGTGTTGCTTGTAGTTGATGCGCAGGAAGGTCCTATGCCTCAGACACGTTTCGTATTAAAGAAATCTCTTGAACTTGGTATTAAGCCAATTGTTGTTATAAATAAAATTGATAAGCCAGCAGCGGATGCAAAAAAAGTTCACGATGAAGTTTTTGAATTATTTATGGAGCTTGGTGCAAATGATGAACAATTAGACTTCACAACTGTTTATGCAATTGGACGTGAAGGTATTGCAATGAGAAGTATGGACGACGAAAGAAAAGATTTAACTCCATTACTTGATGTTATTCTTGAAAAAGTTCCAAAGGCAACAGGAGATATAAATAATCCATTCACCGCACAGGTATTTAATTTGGCATATGATAATTTCCTTGGACGTATGGCTGTTTGTCGTGTTTATGATGGAGTGGCACGTGTCGGTGAAGAAATTATTGTGAAAAAAGCAACGGGTGAATCAAGAAAAGGACGCATAACAAAAATGTTTACGTTTAATGGTATTGCAAGAATTGATGCACAAACTGCAGAAGCTGGGGACATTGTCATGGTTGCTGGCTTCCCAGATATTTTTATTGGAGAAACTTTTTTGAAAAATGAATCACAAGAAGCGCTTCCTGCTATTCATATTGATGAGCCAACAATTGCTCTTAACTTTTTGGTTAATGACTCACCATTTGCTGGTAAAGAAGGAAAATTCGTAACAGGACGACAAATTCGTGATCGACTAGAAAAAGAACTTGAAATAAATGTTGGGCTTCATGTTGATTTTGAAATGGATAAATATTTAGTTTATGGTCGTGGAGAACTTCACATTGCTGTTTTACTTGAAACAATGCGTCGCGAAGGTTATGAACTTCAAGTATCACAACCCCAAGTTATTTTCCATGAAAAAGACGGAGTAAAAGAAGAACCATATGAAGAACTTGTTATTGATGTACCAGTAGAGTCATGTGGAGTTGTAATGGAAAAGTTAGGACGTAGAAAAGCACAGATTTTGGATATGACAGAAAAGCACGGAGTGAATCGTGTTAAGGCTACAATTCCTACACGTGGATTACTTGGTTATCGTGGAGAATTCGTTATCGATACAAAAGGTCTTGGAATATTATCTGCTCGTTTTAGTAGTTTCGGTCCTTATGCTGGAGAAATTACTCGTCGTTTAGTTGGTTCTATGACTTCAATGGCAAGCGGGAAGGCTCTTGCTTTCTCACTTTGGAATTTGCAAGACAGAGGCGTAATTTATATTCTTCCAAACACAGAAGTATATGAAGGACTAGTTGTTGGTAACACTTCAAAAGGTGAAGAAATGATGGTGAACCCAACAAAAGGAAAGCAACTTTCAAACATGCGTTCCTCAGGTGCTGACGAAGCTATCAATCTTGTTCCTGCATGGGAAATTAGTATTGAACGTGGCCTTGAAATTATGAACGCAGATGAATATTTGGAAGTTACACCAAAGTCAGTACGTTTGAGAAAGCAGTTACTTACTGAATCCGATCGCGCTAAGGCCGGAAGAAAGTAATAAATCGCTAAACAAAGTAACTAACCCAATCTGCTTTGTTGTGGAGAATTTTTATTCCTGCAAAGTACTATTCGTACACCTCCTCATAAAAATTCTTTCCGCCTCGCATCTCGGGTCATTTACTTCGTTTAGTACATATAGAGGCTGGAGTAATTTCTGACTTTCTTTATAGATTATTTTATAAGCCATGTCATTCCCGTGAAGACGGGAATCCAGGTCTGTATTTGCATTACTGCTTACTGCCCACTGGTTACTGTTCACTTTGAATTAATGACACTGGATTCCCGCCGGAGTTTACCCTCGGCCACGATCGGGGGCTGGAATGACACAAGGAGTTATTCAAATTAAAAGGTATACTACTTCAATGTATAAACACAAATTAACTTTTAAATAAAATATGAAAAAGATTAGAAATGATTTTTTGAGTTTTTTTAAAAAAAGAATTTTTGGAATTATAATTGGCCTCTACCTAGTATCACTTTTTTCTCCATGCATAATTGTAGATTATACAGGTGTTCATGTAATTGGTTTTTACATTTTGTTAACTGGATGGGTTGCACTATTTTCTGGGATACCTGCGTGGTTTGCAAACATATTTTTTCTTCTTAGTTTGAGAGATATTATTAAAAATAAAAAGTGGAACATAAAACTGCCATTAATATCTATAGCTTTAGGTTTGACTTCTTTCTTATATGGAGGAGGACTTGATTTTGGTTTTTATGTTTGGATTTTTTCATTCTGTATTCTTTTTTTGTACGTGTATTATAATAGCAAAGGAAATTCTGAATTTAAGAAAGTAAGGAAATAATAAGGTATACTGTTTCAATGTATAAACACAAATTAACTGGTAAAGAAAAACGAGGAGTAGTTTATTTTTTACTGGTGATAGCATTATGTTTTGTAGCTCTGTCTTTGTATAAATGTAATTCTACAAAAGTTTGTCGCCCGATGTTTTTAGAAAACATAGTTCGCGATAAAGCAGTTATTACTTTTCCAAATGGAAAAATAGAGGCATTAGTTGCGGATACAAAAGAATCTCGTGAAGATGGACTTTCTAGAAGAATTGGTTTAAGTGAAGGAGAGGGAATGCTTTTTGATTTTGGTATTCCTGGAAGATTTGGTTTTTGGATGAAAGATATGCAATTTCCAATTGATATAATTTGGATTAATAGTAATGGAATTATTGTGAATATCGTAGAGAATGCATTGCCAGAAGATTATCCAAAGACATATATTAATAAACCGTCAGCATCTTATGTACTTGAAATTGGAGCGAACAAAGCCCGCGAGTATGGTTTGTTTTTAGGTTCAAAAGTTACTATTTCACAATAATTTAGAAAAGAAGAAGTCGCCCTTACGGGCGACTTCTTCATGTATTCTTTGTCTATAAGCCGAGTTCTGTATTTGTATAGACATTTATCTTGTCTTTACATTACTGTAAAGATCTAGCGACACTCTTCTAATGTAAACATTAGAAGCACGGTCTTGCACACACGTATGTATTTAGCCGTTTCAGCCGGACTAAACCGGATCGTTTCTGTTCGCAACACATGAGTCACCTCAGACGGGCATTACCCGCTACGCTTGTTATGTAAACATAACTATGTGCTCGGACTTTCCTCACGATATTACTATCGCGCGTCTACCCAACAAAGAACTTCATAACGATACTACATTTTTATAATTATGTCAAAGTTTATTCGACATATGTTATAATTAACTCTAATATGATTTTCAAGAACTCAGTATTACTCGCTACATTTTCCATATTTTCGGTATTGCTTGGTGTTGTACGCGACAGACTTTTGTCTACGCATGTTGGTGTTGGTCCAATTCTTGATATTTATAATGCATCATTTCGACTTCCTGATTTTCTTTATGCTATGTCTCTTGCTTTTGTTACGGCAGGGACAGTCGTTCCTTTTTTAACTATTGAAAATAAATCTGGGAATGTTATTGATTCACGCCATAGACTTTCTTCTATATCACTTTTCTTTGCTGGGGTTGCTTCACTTTTTGGAATAATAATCGCTGTTACTATTCCATTCTATGCACATTTTATTGTTCCTGGATTTACAGCGGAACAGACTGTAATTTTTATTAGTGTTACTAGATTGTTAATGGTTCAACCAATTTTACTTGGTATCACTTCTTTAATTTCGTGCTTTGCTCAAATGAGAAATCATTTTATTATTTATGGCATAGCCCCACTCGGATACTCCATTGGGATTATTTTTGGAATTATTTATCTTTATCCAGTTTATGGAGTACATGGATTAATTTATGGAGTAATAATTGGTGCCTTTATTTCTCTATGTATTCAATTGTGGTCATTACGAGGAACAAAAATGTTAGAAGTACTTCCATATTTTTCCATTAAACATATAAAAGAACTTTTTAAACTTTCATTTCCACGAACAGGTGTAAATATTCTCTCGCAATTACGCACTATTTTCTTCACAGCTTTTGCAACCACATTAGGCCCTGGTGCACTTTCTAGTTATTTATTTGCACAAAGAATTACTGAAGCTGTGACACAAGTTATTCAGCAAAGTATTACAACCGCAAGTTTGCCAGTTCTCTCAAAAGAGTTTGTAGAAAATAGAATACATGAGTATAGACGTGTTGTTAAGCAATATATAATTATTCTCGGAGCGATTGGATTTTTTGCATCCGTTACAATTTATTCTTTACAAGATTTATTAATTACAGTTTTGTATGGAAATACTCCAGCTCATGATTTAATTGCTTTCTTTTTAATTGGATTTTTAATTGCGTTACCACTACAAATGATGATTGGTTATTACACAATTTCTCTTTATTCTGCTAAAGATACAAAAAGTGTTTTCTATTCGAACTTCATATCGACACTTATTGCAGTTTTTGTTTGCTATTCTACACAGCAATTCGGGAATGTGAGTCTTGTCTATGGGGTTATTGCCATGTCTATAGCTAATTTTACCGTAGTTTCTCTTTTGTATACCAAGAAAAGACTTTTGTAAAAAGAAGTTTCTATAAAGAATTTTCCTTTATAATTTGGCTGTTTTCGTGTAGTATGTATTGTATTGCATTGCAATCTTGATTTTTTGGATGTAATACGAGGAGCCTAAATATTTTCAAAGAAAACGTACACATAGTACGTTGACTGCGGAAATATTGTAGCGACAAAGTAGAACGCCAAAAAATCAAGATTAAACTTATGGAGATTAGAAACTTTTCAATTATAGCCCACATCGACCACGGAAAATCTACCTTAGCGGATAGGTTACTTGAAGTTACCTCAACTGTGGACAAGCGTCATATGAAAGAGCAAGTGCTCGATAGTATGGAACTTGAACGTGAACGTGGTATTACCATAAAGATGACACCTGTCCGAATGAATTGGAAAGATAAAGATGGCAAGGATTATATTTTGAATCTTATCGATACGCCAGGGCATATTGATTTTTCTTATGAAGTATCTCGCGCCCTTCAAGCTGTTGAGGGAACTTTGCTTTTGGTTGACTCAACGCAAGGTATACAAGCACAAACTTTGACGACACTTGAAATGGCAAGACACTCAGGTCTCACGATTATTCCTGTAATCACAAAAATAGATAGCCCACTTGCAAGACCTGAAGATGTCAAAGAAGAAATTATGGAATTATTAAAGTGTGATGAAAAAGAAATTTTGGCAGTGTCCGGAAAAACTGGTGAAGGAGTAAAAGAATTGATTGAAGAAATAATTAAAAAAATACCAGCACCAAAAAGTGAATTCGTTGACGCTAATGGAAAAGAAACTCGCGCCCTTATTTTTGATTTTGAATACAGTAATCATATGGGAGTTATTTTGTATGTGCGAGTACTTGATGGAAATATAAAAGCAGGGGACACACTTTTATTTGTACAATCCAAAGCCAAATTTATTATTCGCGAAGTCGGCACATTTTCTCCAGAAAAACGTGAGACAAAAGTTGTACAAGCAGGAGAGATTGGTTATATAGTTACAGGAATTAAAGAGCCGGGTATTGCTCGTGTTGGAGATACAGTTACCACTTTTTCTAAACCACTCCCAGCTTTCCCGGGGTACGCTGAGCCTGTGCCGATTGTTTTTGCTTCTATTTATCCAGAATCACAAGATGAATTTAATGATTTGAGGTCTTCACTTTCAAAATTAAAATTATCTGACTCATCTCTTACTTTTGAAGAAGAATCCTCCGGCGCCCTAGGTCGCGGTTTTAGATGTGGTTTTCTTGGAATGCTTCACTTGGAAATTATTACAGAGAGATTAAGACGAGAATTTGATCAAGAGCTTGTTGTTACAACGCCGTCTATTACTTATGAAGTAACATTAAAAAATGGTGAAGTAGAAATGGTTTATACACCGATACATTTTCCTGACCACGGTATGTATACATCTGTTCGCGAGCCTTGGATTATTTTGACAATAATAACCCCACATGATTATGTAAGCCCACTTATGCAACTCTTTCCACCACATGAGGCTACAGTGTCAGATTTGGCTGATTGGGGGCATGATAGAGTGAAGATAACATTAAATATGCCACTTCGTGAGCTTATGCGAAACTTTTTCAATGAAGTAAAATCAGCATCAAGTGGTTATGCTTCTTTGGTTTATGAAAAAGGGGAAATGCGACCGGCGGATGTTACACGACTTGATGTTTATGTTGCCGAAGAAAGAGTTGCGGCTTTTTCTCGTGTGATACCAGAGTATAGAGCGCGTGAAGAGAGTGAAGAGGTTGTAGAAAAATTGGAAAAGATTTTACCAACAGAAATGTTCCGTGTAAAAATTCAATCCTATGTTCATGGAAAAATAGTCGCTTCTCGCTCAATTGCTCCGATGAAAAAAGATGTGACGGGCTATATGTACGGAGGAGATATTACGAGAAAGATGAAATTACGTGAGAAGCAGAAAAGAGGGAAGGATAGAATGGAACGCGAAGGCAAAGTACATATCTCACACGATACATTTTTAAGTATGATGAAGCCCGGAGAAAAATAGAGTAAATAGGTCTAATACAAAATAAT
>DOZK01000018.1:9937-38061 GCA_003518045.1 Candidatus Nomurabacteria bacterium | reverse complement strand
GACTTCAATATATCTTGTTTTTTTATTATTTTAAGTGTTGTCATTCCAAACTTGATTTGGAATCCAGTGTCTGGATACTGGATTCCTGTTTTCACATAAATGACAATACAAATAACAAAAGTGCTCAGTCCGAATAAATCCAGGCTGAGACTTTTTTATTGCACTGAGAACTCTCAGTAATCAAATCGAATACGTTTGCTCCATCACTTCGTGGAACTCGACGAACCCCACCTGACGAACATTGTGAGCGAGAAGATACTCTCTACCACAAATACAACACGCGGGTGTTTTGAAATAATTTCCAGCAGCACCAGCTCCGTACAGCCTGCTTTCAATTGTTCCATTACATCCATCGGCCTTACAGGCGTTATTAGGGCCAGGTGTGTGTCTTTCAACAAACCTTTCCCCAATTGTAGTGTCTGCCATTGCACGAGCAGCAAGAGCTGCGTAGTCGATTTTCGTTGTCATAAAATCCCCCAAAATGAACAATAATATTTTAAATATAACACAAAAACAAATTTTGTCTATTTGCTAAGTTATTTAGCAGGCATATACTAAAAGTATATGAAAAAGATATTAACAACAATTGCATTTGTGAGCACATTATTCATAAGTGGTTCATTGTTTGCTGGAGCTTCCTACACACCTTATTACAATACATATCAGAATTCGGCATATTCAAATTCTTATATTTATACACAAGGATGCTATAGCTATCAATACGATAGATATACACAAATAACTTCTCTACTTGGTTCAAATTGTACAACGGCTAATAATTATTCTTATACTTATCCAAGTAATAATTATTCTTCTACATATCCAAGTAATAATTATTCGTACAATAACAATAACGGGTATAATTATAATTACGGATATAATACACAAACATATCCAAGTACTTATTCATATAATTATCAGACAGGATATAACACACAGCCAACATCGCAATATTATACTTACTCATATAATAATGGGTCATGGTATCCAACGAATACTTGGACAAATAATAGTAATAATACTTATTGTTCTGGATACAATAATTACGGATGTAATTATAATAATGGGTATAATACAAATTACTCTTACGGAAATAACTATAATAATGGATATAATACCAATTATACTTATGGAAATAATTATAATAATGGGTACAACTACAGTTATGGATATGGGTATTAGACGAATGGGCGTTAGGAGTTAGAAGTTAGAAGAAAAAACAAAATGCAGTTAGGGGCTAACTGTTAGAAGTTAGGAGTTTAATACAAATACAAAAGCGCGCCGTAAGGCGCGCTTTGGTATTAACCCCTAACCCCTAACCTCTAACTTCTAACTTGTTTTTTTCTAACTCCTAACCTCTAACTATTTATTAGTAATTACGCAAACGTTCAGACTTCTCATGAGAACGTATCTTCTCGTGGACCTTCGCTTCAATCTGACGAATACGCTCACGTGTAACCCCAAACTCCGCTCCAACTTCTTCAAGGGTATGCATCACGCCATCAAACTCCCCTAATCCATTTCGCATTTCTACAATCTTTCTTTCTTTTGGTGAAAGGTCATTTAATATTTCATTTATTTGGTCAGATAAAATACGGTGT
The DNA here is from genome assembly GCA_003518045.1 of Candidatus Nomurabacteria bacterium. Lineage (GTDB taxonomy): Bacteria > Patescibacteriota > Minisyncoccia > Phycocordibacterales > UBA5272 > UBA11704. Next base: position 36,460 of record DOZK01000018.1, on the reverse strand, counting down.
GATGCTTCAGCATCTGGTGATAAGATTTTATCATCAGCAATAAATTCACCAAGTGTTGATTTATCATCATCATCTCCAATCGGCTTTTCAAGAGAAACAGTGTCTTGGTTTATATTTTCAATTATGTGAATTTTCTCAACATCTACCCCCATTTCTACAGCAATTTCCTCTGCCAATGGATCACGTCCTAAGTCTTGTGATAATCTACGAACGACTTGTTTATATTTCGCAATTGTTTCTACCATGTGAACTGGAATACGAATTGTGCGAGACTGGTCAGCTAGGGCGCGTGTAATAGCCTGACGTATCCACCATGTCGCATAAGTTGAAAACTTAAATCCTTTATTCCAGTCGAATTTTTCAACAGCCTTAAATAATCCAAGATTTCCCTCTTGAATAAGATCAAGTAATGTTAAGTCAGATGATCTTCCTACATATTTTTTCGCAATAGAAACTACAAGACGAAGGTTTGCTTTTGCAAGAAGAGTACTGGCTTCTATGTCCCCTTTTTCTATACGCTGAGCTAAACTTCTTTCTTCGTCCCCCGCAATAAGTGGATATTGTCCAATTTCACGAAGATACATTTGAATACTATCGTGAGTATTTTCGCTTCCTGCTAATTTAAGACCTTCATCCATATCCAAAAGATTTCCACCTTCTAAAACATCAATTCCGACGGCTGACATTTTTTCATATAATTCTTCAAGATATAAAATATCTGTTTCTATTGTAGGGAAATAGCGAATTATCTCATCATATGTAATGAATCCTCTTTCTTTTCCTTTTGCTAATAATTCTTCTTCATTCTGATCACGAGTTAAAACTTTTTTAGTTTTAACTTCAATCTTTGGTCGAGATGGACCTGTTTTTATTGTAAATGCCTTTGGTTTATATTTTGGCTTTGTCTCAGTTTTTACGACTGCTTTCTTTTGAGACTTTTTCGCAACAACTTTTGGTGCTTTTTTAGCCACAACTTTTTTTGTTGCTTTATTAGAAACTTTTTTAACTACACTCGCCTTAGTTATTTTTTTAACTGGCTTTTTAGAGATGGTCTTTTTTGAATTCTTCTTTAATGTATTCTTTACAGAAGTCTTTTTAATAGGTGCTTTAAGAGTTTTCTTAGCAACCTTTTTTGCTTGAGCTTTTTTTGCTGCTGGTTTTACCGCAGTTTTTTTCTGTACACTTTTCTTTTTTGAAGATACTTTGTTCACCATAGTAACGTAAGGCGGATTATATCATGGAAAGAGTATCTAGTCTAGAGTAGATAGAAAAATATTGGGGATAGAAAATCTTTTCCTTTAACTTCCTTTCTTCGCGTGATCATTTATTTCTTTCATGACCGCTTCATGGTCGGCCCCTTCTTCTAAAAGTTTCTGTTGCAATGCCTTCATTCCCTCTTTATGAATTAATTTTTTATAGGTTGCAATTAAATCATTAAAATATTTTGCTTTATCCCCTATTATTTTTTCTTCTAATTTAAACATTTCCTCTTGCAAAATTGCTTCAGGAAATTGATTCATATCTAATGACAATGATTTTAAATTCTCGTCGGTCAATTTATTTGTCAAAGTAGAAAATGCAATTATCTCGCGAGTAAGACGCTCCTTGCTTGGCAAATTAATAACTTCTATTTTTGTTTCCTCTACAACAGCTACCACTCCACGATTTAATTCTTCAGTTAAAGTGCTTTCTGGTATATGAGTCTTTCCAGAAATTACTTTTATAAAATGCGCTCTATCGATTGGGGATTGTATAGCACGAATAAATGGTAAGACTTCTGCGACAATTCTTTGTCCGCGTTTTCTGTCATCTTTTTCATCTCTCATTACATGGGCTAGCATTATTTCTACAACATGTTTCTTTTTCTCGACTGCATCAAGCCATGCTTTAGGACTTTCTTTAATTAAATCAGCTGGGTCTTTGGTGCCCACAGAGCCAGCGGTTGAATGAAAGTCATCAACCACATAAACATCAAGTCCTCCGAGTAAGCATAGCAATGCTGTCTTTCGGAGGGCATTCTGTCCAGCCGAGTCAGTATCGAATGAAAGAATTACAGTATCGCAGAAGCGTTTAATAATATGAATATGTTCATCAGTAAAAGCAGTTCCTGAGACCGCGACAGTATTGTGAACTCCCGCTTGATAGCTCATACACAAATCCATCTGTCCTTCTACCACGACTACAGATTTAACTTCGGCCATTTTCTTTTTGGCTGTATCATAACCAAATAAAATTTTTGATTTATGATAAAGTGCCGTCTCTGGAGTATTCACATATTTCCCTTGAGCAACTGATGGGTCAACTAAGCTTGGTAAAATACGTCCAGAATATCCAACTGTTGCACCTGACACATTTCTAATTGGAAACATTATGCGTCCACGAAATCTGTCATACCAACCTTTTGTATTTCCATTATCATCTGTCGCTTTTATCGCAAGACCTGAGTCTTCAATTTCTTCTGGCTGATAACCGAGAGAAGCGAGAGTGATAAATAAATCACGCCACTCATTTTTTGCATAACCAATATGAAAAGTATTTATTGTTTCCTCAGTAAGTCCACGCTCTAATAAATAATGCATCGCCTCGGGACTATTCTTTAAAGATTTTTCAAAATGTAGAGTTGCATCTTTTAAAAGAGTAATTAGGCGAGTGTCTTCTTTATTTTTTTGTGAATTAGTTAATTCAACTCCAGCGCGGTCTGCTAAAATTTTAAGTGCTTCGAAGAATGGGATGTTCTCAATTTTTTCTACAAAAGTAAAAATGTCTCCGTGCACTTGGCAACCGAAGCAGTGAAATGATTTTCGCTCAGGTGAAACATAGAACGATGGTGTTCGCTCATTATGAAATGGACAGCGTGCGCGGAATTGGGCGCCTGATTTTTCTAGGCGAATATAAGTAGAGACGACGTCAGTTATGGAGAGACTTTCTTTTACTTGGTCTTTGGGGTTCATTCTACTATTCTAACATAGTTAGAATAGTAGCGCGGAATGACGCAGAACGAACGCTGAAGGTCGCAGAAAACCCAGTTGCTAGTTGACAGTAGGACAGATTTTAGATATTAGATTTTAAATTTTAGAAAACAAAAAAATCGCCGTTTGGCGATATCAAGGTAGTGTGGAAGTGCTCCACCACAGTCGTTACCAAAAAGGCACGTATGTGGCGGAGTAGCCTCATGACCAGAATGTTTTGCATTGTTACTAGCAATGCGGGTTTTATCATACCACGGCTCGGATGCCTGGGGCGGACTAACCTACTGGCACGGTTTACCAACATCCACGGTAATCCTACAATATTTAGATAAAAATAGCAAAAACAAAAAATCACCTCATTGGTGATTCATAAATTAGCTGAGTACCCCCAACTCGCGCAACAAGGAATATCAGAACCAACCTCGCGGATTAGGGGGAACCCATGAGTCGGACAAAGTCAGACCCGGCAAGAGATTATTTGACATGTAAGCACGTCGGCGAGACTAAGAAGATAGTCGCATCCACGCTTATATTACACGCTTCAAATAAACAGACACACATTGTAGTTACCGCCAGGACCAATGAGTGAACTATTCTTAAAGCAACCTCTATTTCTATCCTATCACGATTTTAAAAAGTGTCAAGATTTTTACCTAGACTTTTCATAGATAAATATATACAAAAAATTGTATCGTAATGCCCTCTTTTTGCACATACTATTTTCTCCCATCATTTTTTATCTTCTCTATTTTCTCTCAACAATTTTAAAAAACTATTTATAAATATTATGATCACCAATAGCTAAAATATTCACATTATTTTTTGTAGCATATTCAAAAATAATTCTATAATTATAATTCACAGAAAAACTATAACGATTATTTAACTTACCGTGTAGTTTGTGAACTTTTAAATATTGATGGTTTGAAACATCTTTAAACATCTCATTTTTTTCTACAACCTCTTCTTTAAGATTCTCATCTAATTTATTAAGTTGTCTAACAAAAACTGGAGCATAAACAAGAGAGAGCATGACTTATTTAAATTTCTTTGCTAATTCTCTTAGATTGCCAGATAAACCAAGGCCCAGAGTTATTTCTTTTGAAGCACGCAAAACATCTTCCACCGCTTGGTCTTCAGAAACACGAGTTAGCGCGCGACGAACAACGTCGGCCTTATTTGAACCATAGCCAGATTTTACTAAATCATTTAATTGTTCTTCTAAACGTGGAGAAAGTGGAACTGAAATTGTACTCATGTTTTTTGGAATTATTTATTAATATAATATGATATTATCATATTATATTATCATATGCAAACATCATATCTAGGTCCGGCCTAGATAACAAAGGCAAAGTGGCGCCGTGTAAGGCGCCACTTTTGCTTTTTTACTCACCCTATTACACGTCAGCCGGTTTCAAAATTGAATGAGATGCGTAGTTGTTTTTAAGAAAAAGTTTGGAGACGTACTAATGCGTACGTTGAAACACTTTTTATTAAAAACAACAAGCAGGTCGTCAATTTTGGAAGCGGTGTAAATTACTTATTAAGTTTTGCTCGAGACATTGAACCAAAGAAGCCAGTAGCTGGAAGACCCTTTGATGCTTGCCACTTTGCTAAAGCAGTTTTTGTCATAGCTCCAAAATATCCTGTTGCTTCAGAATTTAATAATCCTTCAGCAATCAAAACTTTTTGAAGTTCAACAACATCTTGTCCACGAGAACCGATTGTTAGGTTCCTAGTAAAATTGTAACCGTTTACTTCCAAATTTTTTGGTGCGGTGTCTACTCCTTTTGGAGACATTGCATCTCTTGTAGCTAAATCAAAGATGCCTGTTACCGAAAGGCCAAACTTTCCCTGCCACTTCATCAATGCAGTTTTTGTCATAGCTCCAAAATATCCTGTTGCATCTGTTTTTAAGAAACCAGCTGCAATCAAAACTTTTTGTAATTCCACAACGTCATTTCCCCTGTCTCCAACTTTCAAATTTTTTAAGAAATTGTAAGTTGTCTCTCCAAGAACTTGTCCAACTGGAGTTACATTAGAAACTATTGGTGTACTTGTCGCAATAACTGTGGTTGTAGTAGCTATTGTTGTTGTAGCAACTACTGGAGGTACATATGTTGATCCTCCTCCCCCTCCACCACCTCCACCTCCTCCTCCACCACTAGCTGGAGTTATTGTATAAACAAACGACGACACTGGAGATGAAACACTATTTGCATAACAAGATATTGCTTTTAATGTTTGAGATGCCACAACAGATACTTGTGAAGAATAAACTGTACCTGTAGAACATGTCGGAGTAGTTCCATCTGATGTATATCTGATACTAAGTGATCCAGAAGATAGCAACGTTACATTTTGATTACCAATATATGTACCTGAAGCTAAATTGGCTGTTGGAGCTGATATAACAATTCCACTAACGCTGTTATTCCCAAGTCCTGTACTTAGAGTACCGGAGACTTCAGATGCGTAAGCATTTGCAGTCAAAGCCAACATTGTTCCAAAAATGATACTGGCTATTTTTATTTTATAATTTGTGTTTTTCATACTTTTTTAATTAATACTAGCTTCAAATTAATTTGATTGCGCTCCGTAATTTGTAGAGTATGAACCACCTGCTGTTCCTGCTGGAACTTTTAGATCGACAGTAACACTAACTTGACGACCTTCTGTATTTGCATCCAAATCACTTGTTAGTGTTAGATTTGTACTGTATGTATTCGCTGCTGTTATTGTAATTGCGGTTGAAGTCCCTGTTGCATTAGATGACTGTGCTGAATAAATACGCATGTTATTTGCTGTTGCAATACTATTTGAGCCACTTACCCAATCACCGAATTTCAAAGCTAGATTTGTTTCTGTTGTTGGAACTGTAATCAAGAATGTCCATGATCCACCATTTGTAAATGAATCATCCGCTGTCATGGTACTGTTAACAGTATTTATTCCTGTTACTGCTAGAGTTCCATTTCCTTGTACTACTGGGTCAGCATTTACTTGATATGTAACTGTTACATTCGCAGTATGCCCAGTTGATGAAGTTACAATTACGTTATATGTATGAGCGCCTAATGTTTTAGCGTTTGCATTACTTGCTCCTGTAATTGTAGAAGCTGGAGCAACTGAAGAACCATTTACTGTTATTCCAGTAGCATTTGTTGTATCAAACTGTATACCAGAAGCGAAGCGTGCATTTGCTTCTGTTACTGTGTAAGCAGAAACTATCGCTGTACCATTAATAGCAACTGTAGGAGTTACTGGAGTAACACTGTCAGCATTTACTTGATAAGAAACTGTAGCATTCGCCGTATGTCCAGTTGAAGAAGTAACTACCACATTGTATGTGTGAGCTCCAAGAGTTTTAGAAGCTGTATTATCTGCAGCTGTTACAACTCCTCCTGTTACAGATGCTGTTACACCATTAACTGTAACTGAGGCATCGTTAGTTACTGTGAATTGTACACCTGTGGCGAAGCGTGAGTTTGCTTCTGTTACAGAGTAAGCAGATACAACTGGTATTCCACTAATTACAACTGTTGGAGTAACTGGTGCTACGCTATTTGCATTCACTTGATATGACACTGTCATATTTGCAGTATGGTCAGACGATGAAGTAACAATTACATTATAAGTATGAGCACCTAATGTAGTTGCACCTGACAATGTATCAGCATTAACTGTCGCACCTGATGCTGTAATTGTACCGTTGACTGTTGTTGTCGCACCATTTGTAGTTGTGAATTGTAAACCAGAAGCAAAACGTGCTTGTGCCTCTGCTAATGAATATGCAGATACAATTGCTTGGTCGCCAGTTTTGATTGTAATTGTTGGAATTACTGGAGTAACACTATCAGCATTTACTTGATATGACACTGTTATGTTTGAAGTATGTCCAGTTGATGAGGTTACAATAACATTATATGTATGAGCACCGAGTGTTGTTGCACCTGATAAAGTATCGGCATCAATTGTCGGACCTGATGCTACAGTCGTACCATTAACTGTTGTTACTACTCCATTTGTAGTTGTGAATTGTAAACCAGAAGCAAATCTTGTACCAGCGGCTGTTGCTGTGTATGAAGATACTATTGTTGGGCCAGCAATTGCTACTGTTGGAAGAACTGGAGTAACACTATCTGCATTTACTTGATAAGAAACTAATACGCTTGCTGTATGACCAGTTGATGATGTTACTACAACATTGTATGTGTGCGCGCCAAGAGTTTTTGCTTGAGAATTTGTTGCAGATGTTACAACACCTCCTGTTACAGATGATGTTACACCATTAACTGTTACAGATGCATCGTTAGTTACTGTAAATTGTACACCGGTTGCAAAACGTGAGTTTGCTTCTGTTACAGAATAAGCAGATACAATTGCCGTGCCACTAAGTACAACTGTTGGTGTTACTGTTACAACTGCATTAGCTACAACATTGTATGAACTATTACTTGTAGAAACGTTACCAGAAATATCTGCCACGTTCACTGCAAGTGAATGTGTTCCGATAGATGATGACTTAGCAAAAGTTACTGTCCATGTTCCTGGAGTTGTTTCTGATGCGGAATTTCCATTTACACTAACTGAACTTGCTGTGTTATCTTCAACAACTGTTACTATAATATTTGTATCATTTGTTGCTTCATAACTTGCCTTATCTGTTGATACAGAAGAAATAACTGGGGCTGTACGATCAGCAGCATCAGTAAATGTTACTGTTGTTTGCTTTGGAGTAACTGAACCACTTGAAACTACAACATGGGAAACTCCTGTTGATGTTTTTGCAAGTTGAGTTGTTGCAACACCACTTGTTAATGTTAAGAAGCCATTAGTTAAGCTAGCTCCACCATCTGAATTAAGAAGAGCCACTGTTGTGCTGTCATTTGTTACTGTGTTTCCATAAGTATCCTGTCCAGTTACTGTAATTGTTGATTGAGCTGTAATATCAACAGATGTTGGTGAAGCTCCAATTGCGAATTTATTTAGAGATGCTGGAGTAACAGTAATTGCACTTTGTGTGCCAGTAATAGAAGCTGTTACAGTATCAGTAACTGTTACAGTTTGTTCTCCTGTAGTTGTTAATGTAATACCACCAGCAAATGTTTTTGTACCATTATCTCCTCCTATGAAAGCATAATTAGTTGGTAATACGGTAGATCCTTTTACATCTGAAGAAGTAAAGGCTACTGTCCCTGTATATAATGGGTTTGTATTATTGTATTGATCTTGAGCAGTAACTGTAACACTTGAAGCCACACCAGACACTACTGGGTCTGTTATACCTGAAACTGACAAGTGAGTAACAACGCCAGGAGCGAACACCACATTTTGTGTTGATGTTTTAGTAAATGCTGTTGCAGGAGTATTTGATAGAGATAGATTGACTGTCTGTGCTGTCTGATCAGAAATATTTAATGTACCAACACCGTTTACAATATCAACAAGACCTGCGCCAGTTGCAGTACCGTCAGTTGCTAAAGTTACATCAGTATCTTTATCCCCACCTGTTGTAACAATATTGTTATTAGCATCTTGTAATTGAACTGTAACAGTAATAGGAGCATCTACTGTTCCATCTGCTGGATTGATGATGACATATTTTGTAGCTGGACCATTTGTTACAGTAATTGTTCCTGAGTTACTACTGAAGGCTCCATTAACTGCATGGATAATTGCAGAGCCAGAAAGTAAACCTGTCATAACAGTATTTGCACCAGTTGCTGGATCGACAGGACTGATGTCAGTTGCGACAACATTTCCTGTTAGGCTAGTTAAGCTCCATACTGTTGTTCCTGGATTTCCAACATAGTTATCATATTGATCACGAGTAACTCCATAAACTGTAAGAGTACTTCCTGATGCTAATGATGATGCAGGAACAACTGTACCTGAACCATTAGCTGCAGTTTCTACGTTTACTTTGGTTACGGCACCAACTCCAAACACCACATTTTGTGTTGAGGTTACATCTGCTGTAACAAGTACTGGACTTGAAAGTGAAAGATTAACTGTCTGTGCTGTGTGGTCAACAACATTTAATGTTCCAACACCATTTACAATATCTACAACGCCTCCAACTGCTGCACCGTCTACTGTAAGAGTTACATCTTTATCTTTATCTCCACCTGTTGTAACAATGTTGTTATTAGCATCTTGTAGTTGAACTGTAACTGGAATTGAAGCATCAACTGTTCCATCTGCTGGATTGATGATGACATATTTTGTAGCTGGACCATTTGTTACAGTAATTGTTCCTGAGTCGCTATTAAATGCTCCACTAACTCCATGAATAACTGCTGAGCCAGAAAGAACTCCTGTCATAGTTACACTCGTTGCAGGTGAAGCTCCGAGGTTTCCATCAATAACTCCCCCTGTTTTATTAGTTAATGTCCATGTTGTACTTGGATTTCCAACATAGTTATCGTATACGTCACGAGTAACTCCATAAACTGTAAGAGTACTTCCTGAAGCTAATGCTTGTGCAGGAACAACTGTTCCTGAGCCGTCAGCTGCGGTTTCGACGTTTACTTTCGTTGCAGCACCAGCGATTACACTTAGAGAAGCAGAGTCAACTGTGTGAGTATTAGATGTAAATCTAATAGTGAAGCTATCTATTTTATCATAAGCCAAATCTGTAAATGTTGCGTCCCCTGATACTGTAGTTGCAGTAAGAGTAGTTCTTAATGTTCCGGTACCTGTTAATTTTGAAGCAGTAACTGTAGTTCCGTTAACTACTAAGTTTCCGTATTGGTCAACAACATGTACAACTGGTTGTGTTGTTAATACCGCTGTTGCAGCATTACCTCCAGTAGCTGGAGTGGTAAATGTCAAAGTATTTGCAGCACCTGCTGTCAAAGGACCAAAAGCAACTGCGTTTACAGTTACAGCACCATCAGCAAAATGTAATTGGAAAGCATCGGTCTTGCTATAACCTAAATCAGTGAATTTAGCTAAACCGTCTACTCCACTAACTGCGGTTAAAGTAGTACGTAATGTTCCTGCTCCAACAGCAAGAGATGCTGTTATTGTTCGACCACTTATTGGATTACCTGCTAAATCTGAAACCAAAATCCAAGGTTGTGTTGTAAAAATATCGTCGACTGTTCCGGTTGTAGTTGGAACTTGGCTAACAGTTAAATTATTAACAGCTCCTACGGTAACTGTAATTGTTCCTGAATCTCCTGGGGCTAAAGCTCCATTGACTGCATGAATTAGTCCAGTACCAACGAGTGCGCCTGTGAAAGTAACATTAGCTGATGGGGAAGCGCTTAAGTTAGTGCCTGTTACTCCACCTGTTGTTGTAGCCATTGTCCAAACTGTATCTGCTGGATTTCCAACATAGTTATCATATTGATCACGAGTAACTCCATAAACTGTAAGAGTCGCGCCAGAAACTACTGACTGAGAAGAAACGACTGAGCCTGAGCCGTCGGTTGCAGTTTCAACATTAACTTTAGTTGCAGTACCAGCCGTTAAAGTTATAGAGTTTGAAGTCGCACTATCAATACTGTTAGCTGTAAATTTTACAGTGAATGCACTTATTTTATTATATTGAATGTTACTAAAGACTGCGTTGCCACCTGTAGTTGTAGTTGTTAAAGTACCAGAAAGAGTACCAGAACCTGCAACTTTAGAAACAGTAACACTTGTACCATCTACCACTGTGTTTCCTGCTGCGTCCAAAACCTGTACAGTTACTGCACTTATTGGAGCGTCAACATTTGTACCAGCGAGAGCGCCACTTGTAACTGAAAGAGATGCTGCTGCCCCTGGGGTTACTGTAATTGTTCCTGAATCTCCTGTAGTTAAACCTCCATTAACAGCATGAATTACTCCAGTACCAACAACTGCTCCTGTGAGAGTAACACTGGTTGCTGGTGAAGCGCTTAAGTTAGCACCTGAAACTCCGCCAGTCGCACCTGTTATTGTCCACGTTGTACTTGTATTTCCAACATAGTTGTCAAATTGGTCACGAGTAACTCCGTAAACTGTAAGAGTACTTCCTGATGTTAGAGATTGTGAAGAAACGACTGAGCCTGAGCCATTAGCTAAAGTTTCAACTTTAACTTTTGTCGCAACACCAGCCACTGTTGTAAGTGTTCCAAAATTTGTTGTTCCATCAACTCCAGAAATTACTCCTGATGTCATTGTTATATTCCCAGTACCTATAACTGTACCGGTTGGTCTTACTTGAAGATCTGAAAATGTGAGAACTGCGGGTGTTGCAGAAGATACTCCTGTAATATTAAAACTCAAAGTATTCGTACCTGGAGTAACAACTGAAGCCCCTAAAGTAAGTTCAGTTGTACCATTAATTCCAATCGTCACATTTTGTGCTGTATTAAATTCCCAGCCGGCAGGTAAAGTAAGAGTATGTATTCCTGTCGAAATATCTCCTACCGCACCTTCTGTAATAATCGGACCTCCTCCAAGGCTTGTCCAAGCAACTCCGGCAGATGCTGAACTCGTATCTATTGAGACACTAGTTCCACCTGTTGCTGGAGTGACTACTCCGGCAGCCATAACTTGATAAGTAGTAAAGCCTGCTATAGCTAAAGCAAACAAAGAAACTACTACAGAACGCATTGATAATTTAGTAAAAAGATTTTTCATAAAAGAATGTAAATTTTTAATTTACAAATATTAAAATAATAATTAGAAACGGTTACTTGATACCCGAAGTTTTACAATGAATACAACCCAAGTGGCGGGTATTGACTGCACTCTACTCCTACCTGAAAAAGGAGTCAATAGTATACCAGTTAAGATTAAAAATAAAAGTTGACACAAAAAATACTTGAAATAAATGTATAAATTAGCAAATTAAAAATGCTTATAATATATAGCTTTTTAGAAAAGACAAAATAAAAGACAGGAAATACACCTTATTTGCTCAGGTAAAGTGTAAAGGACGATTTTTAAAAAGTTAGCAGTAAGCAGTAGGCAGTATGCAGTAAGATACAAGATACTAGAAGCAAGGAGAAAGGAGTATGGAGTACGAAATAGCAAAAGCGCGACCCGAGCTGACTTCGTGATTACACTATGTCATGCCAATGGGGTCGCGCTTTTACTGTATTCCTAATTTTAATCCTACGTCAGCTGATTTCAAAATTGTTCCAAACATCTCTTCAAAAGAGTCAGGATTTGCTTCGTAGAATTTATTTTACGATAGCCGGCTAGAAAATTATACAAGATTCGAGGCGTGGGAAAGGTTGCGAGGAGACGTACTTAATAGTACGATGACGAGCAACCAGGGACCCACAACAAAGAAGATTATATGATTTTGTAGTCGGTGTTATGACTTCTTTCCACGCAAACCAGTGCCGGCGGGAATAAGACGGCCAATAATTACGTTTTCCTTCAATCCCCTCAACTCATCCATCTGTCCTCTCGTTGACGCTGTAATCAACACTCTCGTTGTATTTTGGAATGACGCACTCGATAGCCATGAGTCAGTAGATAGAGCCACATCAGTGATACCAAGTACCAAATAACGTCCCTTTGCTTCTACTCCACCACGTGCCTTTGTACGCATATTTTCTGCGCGGAAATTTGAAACTTCAACGACATCACTTTGTGTAAAGCGAGTCTCACCTGGGTTTACAATTTTCACACGTCCAAGCATTTGCTTGATAATAACTTCAACGTGCTTACGAGAAATAGCCGCACCTTGTAATTCATAAACTTTGTTAATTTCACTTACGATATATTCTTCTGTAACTTCCTTGCCTGCATTTTGGAATAATTCATCAATATCACAAGATCCATCAGTAAGCATTTGTCCCTGCTTAATTCTATCTCCAACTTTTACAATTGGCTGACGACGGAATGGCACTGTATATTCAACTTGCTTACCACTTTTATTTCCCTTTGCTCCATCATCATCCATGATAATAGTGATGATTTTTTCTTTTCCTTCATCACGAATACCCATAACTTCACCTGCTTCATGAGCAATAATTGCAGGATTTTTTGGCATTCTTCTTTCGAAGATTTCTTCAACACGAGGAAGACCTTGTGTAATATCCACTCCTGAAACTCCTCCTGAATGGAAAGTACGCATAGTAAGCTGTGTTCCTGGTTCACCAATAGCCTGTGCAGCGACTATTCCAACAGCTTCACCCAAGTCTACTTTTTTGTTACGCCCCATATCTAGTCCATAACATTTCTGGCAAATACCATGTAATGACTGACACATAAGTGGAGAAAATACTTTCGCCTCTTGTACACCAGCATTTTCTACTATAACTGAATCATCTTTGTTAATGAGGTGATTTTTCTTAAATAGAACCTTACCGTCAACAACAATATCTTCAGCAATAATACGTCCACGAATATTTTTTGAAATTGGAACTTCAATTCCTAGAGCATTTTCTTTACGAACAATTTTACTTTCCTTAGTACCACAATCAATTTCTGTGATAATAGCATCCTGTGCCACATCCACGAGACGTCGTGTAAGATATCCAGCTTGAGCAGTTTTAAGAGCCGTATCTGAGTTTCCTTTTCTAGCTCCATAAGTTGTAATGAAATATTCAAGTGGTGTTAGTCCTTCTTTGTAAGAAGAAATAACTGGGAAGTCCAAGTTTCGTCCTGAGTTGTTCACAATAATTCCTTTCATTCCGGCCATTTGAATAACCTGAGCAATAGAACCTCTGGCTCCTGAGTTAATCAAATCGTAAACTGATCCATGCTTTTCGAGTGATGCTGGAATAAGTTTTTCAATTTTACTTCTAACTGCTTGCCATACTTCAATTGTCTTTTCATAACGTTCTTCATCAGAAAGTAAACCTTCTGCAAAAGATTCGTCCACTCGTCCTGCTAATTCCCAACCTTCTTTTACTAATTCACCTTTTTCTTTTGGAACTTTCACTGCATCAATATTCCAAGTTGTTCCTGAAACTGTTGCATATTTGTAACCGAAAGTTTTAATTTTATCAATTACTGTTGGTGCAACTTCTGCTCCATAAGCTAGAATAACTTCATCAACAATTGTGTTTATTTTTTTAACATTCACTTCTTCATTTATATATGGGAAGTCTGATGGGAAAACAGAGTTGAACAAAAGTCTTCCAATTGTAGTTTGAAATGGCTTACCACCAAATGCAGAATATTTTGCTTTATCACTTGGCATAACTGTAATTTTTGCGCGGAAAGAAACAATACCGAAGTCATAAGCAGTGATTGCTTCATTTGGTGTTGGGAATATTTTTCCTTCACCTTTTTCTCCTTCAATAACTTTTGTCATCCAATAAGCTCCGAGGACCATGTCCATACGTGGACTAACAATAGAATCTCCAGACCCTGGCTTTAACAAGTTTCTGTTAGCAGCCATAAGTGTGCGAGCTTCTTCCTGAGCTAAAGCGGATAATGGTAAGTGAACAGCCATTTGGTCTCCATCGAAGTCAGCGTTGAAAGCCGAACAAACTAGTGGGTGAAGAGAAATAGCATTACCTTCAATCAATTTTGGGTTGAAAGCTTGAATACCTAATCTGTGAAGTGTCGGCGCACGGTTTAGAAGTACGAATTTTCCTTCAATACATTCTTCAAGAATTGCCCACACTTCTGGAATACTTTCTTCTATTAATTTATTCGCACCACGAATGTTGAATGCTAATTCTCTTTCTAATAATTTTGAAATTACGAATGGCTTGAAAAGTTCAAGTGCCATATGTTTTGGAAGTCCACACTCATTAAGTGCTAGTGATGGTCCAACAACAATTACAGAACGAGCTGAATAGTCCACACGCTTTCCAAGTAAGTTTCCACGAAGCAGTCCTTGCTTTCCTTTCAAATTATCAGACAATGACTTTAGCTGACGCTTCTGTGATTGACTCATAACAGCGTCTTGTCCATGACGAGCAGAGTTATCTATAAGTGCATCTACCGCTTCTTGTAGAATTCTTTTTTCATTTCTAAGGATTACATCCGGCGCACCAATTTCCATCAATTTCTTCAAACGGTTGTTACGATTGATAACACGACGATACAAATCATTCACGTCTGACGCCGCATAACGGCCTCCTTCAAGCGCAACCATAGGACGAATTCCTGGTGGTATAACTGGAATAACTGTCATAAACATCCATTCAGGACGAATGCCAGCATTTTTAAATGCACGAACAAGTGAAAGACGCTTTTCAGCTTTATCACGTTCTAGTGAACTAATCTTTTCAAGTAAAACTACAATTCTTGCTTCAAGTTCTGACAAATCAATAGTCTTGAAAATATCAAAAATAGCTTCTGCTCCAATACCAGCCTCAAAACATGTTCCATATTTCATGGCATATCTATGATATGTTAATTCATCAAATATTTTCCAAGGTTTAATTTCTTCAATTTCTTTCTTTGTTGCAGTTAAAAGTTCACGAAGTTTATCTTGTGTCTTTTCATCGCTGGCTGATTTTACTTTTGCTTTAAATTCACTATCAAGATTAGCCAAAATTTCTGCCTTAGCTTCTTGATTAACTGATTTAATAATATATCCAGCAAAGTAAACAACTTTTTCTACATCAGATACTGGTTGAGAAAGAATAAGTGAAATACGTGAAGGCACAGTACGCAAAAACCAAATATGCGCAACTGGAGATGCAAGTTCAATATGTCCCATGCGTTCACGACGAACAATAGACTTTGTTACTTCAACTCCACACTTCTCACAAACAATATCCTTATAACGGATGCGACGATATTTTCCACAATAACATTCATAATCTTTTTCTGGACCGAAAATTCTTTCATCGAAAAGTCCATAACGTTCACTGCGTCCTGTTCTGTAGTTGATGGTCTCTGGTTTTGTTACCTCACCAAAGGACCAGCTTCTGATTGCTTCAGGTGATGCGACTTTAATCGCAAGGCCGTCAAAATTTGTTGTATCAATTGTTTTCATATGGTTATTTTTTAATGAGCGAAGCGATTATAAAAAATTCCACCCAACCACACCGCATTAGCGATGTAGTTATTTTTTACTATTATATTTTTATTATTTAATATTGTTTTCATATATTTTGTAATGTGTGGCTGGGTAAGAAAATTATAGTCATTCCATTCCTTAATTTTGCTTAATTATAGAGATGATTCACCAATTAACGGTTCGTTGTATCCTTCTAACTTTCTAGGAGAAACGTCCAGCGATAGTCCGCGTAGAGTATTCAACATAACTGTAAATGATGCTGGTGTATTTGGTTCTTGTATATCTTCACCTTTAATAATGCTATCGAATGCTGCTGAACGTCCGACAATATCGTCTGACTTTACAGTCAACATTTCACGCAAAATGTGTGCTGCCCCGTAACCTTCGAGTGCCCATACTTCCATTTCTCCAAATCTTTGACCTCCACCCTGAGCCTTTCCACCAAGAGGTTGCTGAGTAATTAATGAGTAAGGACCGATTGATCGCATGTGTATCTTGTCTTCAACCATATGGTGAAGTTTCATTATATACATAACGCCAACGGCGGTTTCTTGATTGAAAGCCTCGCCCGTTCGTCCATCATATAATTGCATTGTTCCTGATTCTTTAAATCCAGCCTTAACTAATTCTTCTTTAATTTCTGCGTCTGACGCTCCCTGGAATGATGGCACAACTGCTTGATAGCCAAGAGTTTCCGCTGCTAATCCCAAATGCATTTCAAGAATTTGTCCTAGGTTCATACGAGATGGCACACCTAGTGGTGTTAACAAAATATCAATTGGAGTTCCATCAGCTGCGAATGGCATTTCTTCAATTGGAAGAATTGTTGAGATAACTCCTTTGTTTCCGTGGCGTCCAGCTAATTTATCTCCAACAGAAATATTACGAACTTGTGCAACTTCAATGTGAACACGCTTGATAATTCCACTTTCCAAATTATCCCCTCTTTCACGTGAGAAAACTTTTACACCGATAATACGTCCACGCTTTCCATGATCTAGTCTTAATGATGAATCTTTCACATCACGAACTTTTTCACCGAAAATAGAACGAAGTAGTCTTTCCTCTGGAGTAAGTTCTGTCTCGCCCTTTGGTGTAATTTTACCAACCAAAATATCCCCAGGTCTAACTTCAGCACCAACACGAATAATTCCATCTTCATCAAGATTTTTTAATTTACTTTCACCAACGTTTGGAATGTCATGTGTTGTAATTTCTGCTCCTAATTTTGTATCACGAACATTACATACGAATTCTTCAATGTGAATTGATGAGAATTTACTATCCTTAACCAATCTTTCTGAAAGAATAATAGCATCTTCATAGTTCGCACCATTCCATGATAGGAAAGCTACACGAACATTATGACCAAGAGCAATCTGACCATTGTCCGATGTTGCGGCATCCGCCAACA
Source organism: Candidatus Nomurabacteria bacterium (assembly GCA_003518045.1). Lineage (GTDB taxonomy): Bacteria > Patescibacteriota > Minisyncoccia > Phycocordibacterales > UBA5272 > UBA11704. The sequence goes on along the minus strand of DOZK01000018.1, from coordinate 19,155 downwards.
CTTGTCCTTTCTTAACTTTTTCACCAATTGAAACTATAGGTCTCTGATGGAAAAGGTTAAAAGCGTTTGTACGAGCAAAGTTAATCAAATCATAAGTATATTCTTTCTTCTCAGCCTTTATAACAATTTTCTTCGCATCAACATATTTAACTTCACCTGCCTCATCTGCTAGAACAAGTCTTCCAATATTCTTCGCTGCTTCTCTTTCCATACCTGTCGCTACAAGTGGAGCCTCTGGACACATAAGTGGCACTGCTTGCTTCTGCATATTACTTCCCATCAGTGAACGAGTCGCATCATTGTGTTCTAGGAAAGGAATCATAGAAGTCGCAACAGAGAAAGCCTGATTAGTTGCTACGTCGATGAAATCAACATCATCACGTGGCACAAGAGCTGGCTGGCTGTCCTTACGAACTTCTGTTTGTGGATTAACTAACTTTCCATCTTTATCAACTTCGTTTCCAGCATGAGCAATAATGTAACGTTCTTCTTCAAGAGCGTTCATATAAATAATTTCTTTTGTAATTTTTCCTTTTACAACTTTTACATAAGGAGTTTCGATAATACCGAAATCATTTATGCGAGCGTAATTAGACAAACGTAAAATAAGACCAATGTTTGGACCTTCTGGAGTGTGAATTGGGCAAACACGACCATAATGTGAAGTGTGAACATCACGAACTTCAAATCCGGCGCGCTCACGAGTTAATCCTCCGGGACCAAGGGCGGAGAGTGTACGTAGATGTTCAACTTCTGCGAGCAAGTTCTCTTGGTTCATGAACTGTGAAAGCTGGTTTGTCGTAAAGAATTCTTTAATACGAGCTTGTAGTGGACGCTGATTGATTATCGCAATAGGAAGAGTTGTATCTGTGTCGATAACAGACATTTTATCTTGAATATTTCTCTTCATTTGCATCATACCTGTACGGATTTTACCGGCCATCATTTCTCCAACATAACGAACACGACGTGAGCCTAAATGGTCGATATCATCTTCCTCAGCATTTGGATTATTATTTAATTCAACGAAATAGTTAATGATTTCAACCATATCTTCTTTTGAAAGAGTGCGACGTGCTGCATCTTTGTCTGTCTTTGGGTCAATTGGCTTACCGAAACGCTTGTTGAAACGAAAACGTCCAACAGGAGAAAGGTCATAACGTTCAGGTGAAAGAATTGAGTCAACATATTCCTTAGCATTCTCAGGAGTAGCTAAATCTCCATCACGAAGACGCTTATAAATTTCAATATAAGAATCGTGTATTGTTTTTACTTCATCACGTTCAAGTAATGCTGTGATTGCCTGCAATGCAAAGTCGCGCCCTTCAAAGGCTTTTTTGATTTGTTCGTCGGTTGTTAGACCCATAACACGAAGAAGCGCAATTGCGGAGAATTTACGCTTTTTGTCGATACGAACATATATGCCACCATCTGATTCTGTGCCAAGTTCAATCCACACACCACGTGAAGGAATGATTTTTGCACCGAAATATTTTTTGCCTTTTGATTCTTCTGAATCAAAGAATACACCGAATGAGCGAGCAAGCTGAGGAACAACTACACGTTCAACACCGTTAATGATGAATGTTCCGTGAATAGTCATCAAAGGAAAATCTGCCATGAAGATTTCCTGTTCCTTAACTGTATTTAGAATTTTGTTTGAGAGTTTTACACGAGCGCGAAGTGGAGCTTCGTAAGTAAGTTTATTTTCCTTTGCATAAACTTCATCATACTTTGCTGGTGAAAGTTCGAATGAAATAAATTCAAGGTCAAATTTTTTCTCAGAGTAGTCATGAAGTGGTGAGAATTCACGGAAAATTTCCGCGATGCCACGTTCAGTGAGGTCTTTGTATGAGATGAGTTGGTTTTCGACGAGGTTAGGTAGTTTAGTAAGTGGTTCTCTATATTTAGAGAATGTTTTCACTGGGAGTTCTTTGCGGTGTGTTTTTGGCATAACAACAAATTGTGCCAAAGCAAATCATTTCACTTTGGCTTTAATATATAAATAATTAGAAACTGGATAATCCCACAATAATTCGCCCGTTTTTACTCTTTATACTATCTTTATTGTCCTCGCTCGTAACTAAATCAGTGGTCAATAGTGGGTGGATTATACCAGGCTTTTTTAAAAATAGCAAGAGCTAAAAGGTGGATTATGTGGATAAGTGGCCCAGTTATTAGTTATTTGTTATTAGTTATTGGTTATGATATAGGAAATACAGTAAATACAGCCCCTATCATCCCTATATTTATATTTCTGTTGTCATTCCAACGAAAGTTGGAATCCAGTGTTTGCATGAAAAAAAGCCACCTGCCGGCGGCTTTTTTGACATTGCTTCAGAAAACAATATGCGGGCCTCTGGCCCAAAAACGAACCAAGGCGTCACTTTCTCGCTGATGCCTTGCTGTAATTTTCGCAGAGACCCTTTCGGCACTAGTGCCGGTACTCTTGCGAACAGACTCTCGAGTCTCCACAATTTCCTTTGGTTGGAGTTTGGGAAGATTGTCCGTCAATCCCAAACGTTTTACTCGTGGCATCTTAAATCTCCTTGAATATGGATTTTGCTAAAGACCCTCCTTGTTGAGTGCTTGGCTGGCCTGCTTGAAAAGTGGTTGCAACCCTGCTTCAGTTTGTTTGTGCAAACGACCAAGAACTCCTCCTGGTGTTGTTGACATATCGCCAGCCATTATTGCAGCTCGCCGTTGCCAATATTCAACAAGCCCTTGTTGCTGGAGCGCCGAGTCCACAAGGTCTGGATGTTTATAGTTGAACAACTCGATTCCGACTTTTGGTGGATCAATTTTTTCAATCAACCATTTCAACTAGACAACGGCCCGCCGTTGCCACATTTCGTAATAGAAGGCATAGTCTTTCCCTCTCAATCTTGCATACCGAGGCTTCGGAAAAATCAAAACCAGAAGAAGTGCCAAAAAATTAAAGAACTGTTTCATTGTCTTTCTCCTGTTGGTATTCAGCTTTTTGTATTGATTGGTGGCAACTCACCATAATACCGGTGGTTGATCGAAGCGATGGTGGGTGGTTTTTCTTCAAAACACACCCTTGCACGATACTCCTCATCCAACGTAAAGAGTTGATCCTTCACCCACTGAACGGCCAAAGCTTTGCACTTGTAGTGAAACAACGCATAGTCTGCTCCCCTTTGTGGCAGCCAAAATTGATACCTCGGCTTTGGTAAAAACCGGAAAACCAAAAACGCAAAGAACTTCATGTCTCTCTCCTATGTTGTAGACAAATTTATTCTACTCCTTAATTATTTTTAATCAACTTATTTTACATAGGGGTACCCTATGTAAAAAGATTTATCATTTCGACAAAAGATAATTCTCAATCATTTTTATATCTTCAAAATCTTTTGGGCGACCATATTCACGTTTAAAATCAATTAAAGCTTCTAAAGTTATAAATGAAATTCCATTTATCTCTTCGCTGTTTTTTAATAAATCTTCTACCGAAAGACTTCCATTTTTTCGACTAAGTTGCGCATACACATCAACATCGCCTTTCTTAAGCCATTCTTTCCCTTCTATTCCTACCTTTGTCCACTCGTTAATTTCCCAGCCATCATTTTTACATTTTTCAAATAATTCTGGCGTAACAACAATATCCAAATCATTAGTATCTCTAATACCTTTTACTTTCATTATTCCACTACCAACCACAATATATTCCCCTTTCGGAAAATTTAATTTTTTAATTTCTTCAAAAATATCCATAACTAGATAATATCACAATAATCTTGTGTCATTCTCGCGAAGGCGGGAATCCAGTGTCCGTATTTGTATTACCTAGTGGCTATTGGCTAGTGGCTAGTTACCCCCCTCACATCTTCCACTAATTCTGGAAAAGTCTCATCCATAAAATGTCCACGGTCTTGAAATGTTTTCATATGAGCATTTGGTAATTGCTCTCTATACTTTTCAAACTCAGCATATTCAACATAAGGATCATCTTTACTCTGATACATATACAATTCCCCTGCTTGTTCTGCTAATTTTGAAAGTGGATTTGTGATTGCAAATTCTGGTAATTTTCTACATCCATCACTATCAAATGGTGGTGCGATAAGAAAAGTTGCTTTTATTTTTCTTGAAATATTTTCTTCAGATAAATATTTAGCCAAAAATACTCCACCAAGTGAGTGGCCAATTAAAATTAAATCATCATTTAATAAAGGTAAATACTTTTCAAACCACAATTTCCATTCATTATATTTTGCATTTCTACTATTCGGCATATTAGCAAGATAAACATCGTATTTGTCTCCAAGAGTTTCTGCTAAAGTAGTTTTCCAACCTTTTTGTTGTAGACGAGCAAGATCAACTTCATATTTTTCTAAATTAGAAAAATATTCTTCGTATGTATTAAACGCATCCCCGCCATGTATCACAAAAATTTGTTGTTTCATTTTTAGATTATAGCAAATAAAAAATAAAATAAAATGAAATAAAAATGCTATATTATATGTAATATATATTCCTGGGCTAAAACCCCTAACTTCTAACCCCTAACTTCTAACATTTTTTCCTATGAATATACTCATCGTAACCGCCCACCCTTCCACAAAAGGCCATACGCATATAATTGCTAATACCTATGCAAAAGAAAAAATTGCCAAAAACGACAATGTAAAAATTGTTGATCTTTACGCGAAAGAAAATAGAGTTGAACTTCTTTCTTTTGAAAACATAAAAGAATTTGAACAATCAGATATACAGAAAAAATTTCAAAGAGATGTTGCCTGGGCAGACGAAATAGTTGTCGTCCACCCTATTTGGTGGGGAACACCGCCATCAATAATGAAAAGTTGGACTGAATTAACTTTTTGGTCTGGCTTTGCATACAAATATTATCAAGGCGGAAAAACAGATAAACTCTTAATAGGAAAAACTGCAAAAGTTTTCGCAACGTGTGGTGGACCATCTTGGTATTATAATCTTCCAATACTTCCACTTTATTCATTTTGGAAAATGTCTTTGTTTGGATTTTTTGGAGTAAAAGTTACAGACTTAAAAGTCTGCGGACAATTAAATAGAACAAAAAATGGAGTAGCAGAGAGAGCCTTTCAAAAGTTTTTGAAGAAAGTAGTATCTTCGGCACGAAGAAGTTAGAGAAAATTGTTAGACGTTAGAAGTTAGGGGTTAGAAGTTTTTTTAATACAAATACTAAAGCGCGCCGTAGGCGCGCTTTAGTATTAAACTCCTAACTCCTAACTCCTAACGAGTCTTGGATTTTGTATTTTCCGTTTCTGTCTTTGGACTCAACAAACCTTTTAATACAGACACACCCTCACTTCTATCTTTGATAACATTTTCAGCTAATGTTGTTATCTTTTCACTAATATCTTTCAAGGAAAGAACTCTATGTGCTAAACGTATAGCATTTTCATTCTGAATAAGCATTTCACTTAAGAATTGCTTTTCATTTGTAACAGATGATTCAACGGCAGTTCCAGTTAAAGAAACAGTGGTACCAAAATTATTTCTCATCATTTGTGCAGGAACTGTACCACCAGAAACCATCATTATTCCCTTACGATTTCCGAATTCTGTATAACTTCCCTTTGTGCTATACATGCGGTTTAATCTTTGCATTTCATTATTCTCTGGAACAGTTAAAGAAAACAAAAACATCCCGACTCCAACACCAACAAGTGCGCCAATTATTAATGTTGCATTCATATGCTCCTTCTCAAACTTTTGTACAAATGGAATTATTTTCATATGTATTTAGTATAGCGCATTAAATAATTTATAATTAAAGTTATGAACAAAAATACAGTTAGAAGTTAGACGTTAGGGGTTAGGAGTTTTAATTCTTTAGATTGTTAATCGTATTTGTGTCATTCTCGCGAAGGCGGGAATCCAGTGTTCCATTTAAACACAAACCTAGACCTGCCTCGCCGGCAAGGCTGGTACCCGCCTACGCGGGTATGACAAAACAAATACTAAAGCGCGCCTACGGCGCGCTTTAGTATTTCCTAACGTCCTAACGAATAACTACTAACTATCTTCTTCTAACCCCTAACTTCTAACACTTAGAATTACCTTCGGGGTACGAACGTAAGTGCACTGCCTATCTTTTTAGCGCGACCAGTTCTTCCAATTCTATGAATATAAGTTTCGTAATTATTTGGAATATCATAATTCACAACAAGTGAAATATCTGAAATATCCAATCCGCGAGCTGCAACGTCAGTCGCAATCACAACTTGTACCTTTCCTGCTTCAAGTGCTTTAACTGCACGCTCGCGTTCACGATTATGCATATCACCATGTAATGCAAGAGCTTTAAACCCTCTCTTTGTAAGTTCAGTAGCTAATCCATCCACATGTCTTTTCATTTCTCTGAAAATCAAAACTTTAGAATATTCTGGCTTAAGCAAAATCTCATGAAGTGCTTCCACTTTTTCATTATCTCCATTTACTCTTATAACATCTTGCATAACTGACGATGCTGTATCACGAGTTTTAACAGAAATAGTAATTGGATTATTTAGGAAATCAGTACATAAACGTTTAATGTCTGGAGAAAATGTCGCAGAAAAGAAAAGTCCTTGCTTTGTCTTTGGCATTGCTCCTAGAATAGAACGCATGTCGTCAATAAATCCCATGTCTAGCATTCTGTCCGCTTCATCAAGCACGATACTATCGAAGTAATCCATTTTAATTTTGCCACGTTCAATTAAATCTTTTACACGTCCTGGTGTACCGATAACGGCATTCACTCCGAGTTCAAGTTCTTTTATTTGGCGCATAATTGGCGCACCTCCCACACAAGAAACAGAAAATAATTTCATTCCGCGAGTAAACGCGACGAATTCTGCTTCCACTTGCATGGCTAGCTCACGTGTTGGACAAAGAATCATCATTTTATGATTATTGTCAGCAACGAGTTTGTTAATTAATGGAATAAGAAATGCGGCAGTCTTTCCTGTTCCAGTTGAAGCAATACCAATAACATCTTTTCCAAGTAAAACTTCAGGAATAGCCTGGTCTTGAATTGGTGATGGACTAGTAAGTCCTTTAGCTGTTAAATTAGCTGACAAAAGTTCTGCAATATTAAAATCTGTGAACTTATGCTTTGGAGTATAGTGATCTGTTTCTGTAACTCCTGCTTCTTTGTTAATAAAAAGTTTTTCATCAATATAATCCTTTCTGAAACCACGCTTTGCATTAAAAGCACGTGGTGCTGGAGATCTTCCACGAGTAGCATAACCACCGCGAGATGGTGCGCGTGAAGAATATCCTCCGCGAGAAGAACCTCCGTCGCGTGAATAGCCACCTTGTGATGAACGAGGATGGGAATAACCACCTTCACGTGATGATGAAGATGATGGTGAATAAGAACGTCCGTGTGGACTTTGTGAACGAGAACGTGAGCCAGCTTCAGAGGAAGATGGACCACCGGTTGTAATGGTATACATAAATTTTAATAAGCTTCACAAAATTGACGACCTTCTTCGTTAAAACATCAAGTTTCTTCGTCTATGTACTTTTCGTACATCTCCTTGAAACTTTCGTTTTTCCTCGAATCTCATTCAATTTTCTAAACCTTAGATTAGGTTAATTCAGGTCTTTAAATCCTAAATTGATTTTGGTTAATGAATTATTTGCGCTCTGCTTCTCTAGTTGGGAAGACTCGTCTACCTGAGGGTAGATTTATGGTTAGCCACAACGCGTCAAATAAAACCTGACTACACATGGATATCCATAAGGAAATAATGGGTCTATTATAGCAAACATGTTAAGAAATGTCAAATTTAGCCGTGATTTTCATTCTCTGGCTAATTTATCTAAATTTTCAACCTGCCTCGCCGGCAAGGCGGGTTTTTAATTTTTAATTTTTAATGAAATACAAAATACACGTTGTTGTATTTGTCATTCCAACGAAAGTTGGAATCCAGTGTCTTGTATTTTTAAATTTCTTTTCTTTTTTAATAATCCCTTAAAACCAAACGATGTACTTTTTTGCTAAAAAGTCATCTCACTCTCGGCACGTCTGCCTCCGAGATTTGGTTTTAAGGGATTATTGGGTGTTGTTAAAATACAAATACTCATTGTTGTATTTGTCATTCCAAATTTGACTTGGAACCTGCCTCGCCGGCCGGCGGGTCCAGTATCTGTATTTATAAAAATTCTTTTATCTCTACTTTCTCTTTCCTTTACCAAACCAAATTTCTTTTTGTATTCCTGATTGTTCTATAATCGATTTCATTGTTCTTGGCTTAAGAGCTGTACCATGATATGGAACAGACACATGTCTCATAATTTTATTAACTGTCCCAACATAGTAATAATGACTACCCCTTATGTGATTAAGGGTAAAACCATTTTCTTTTAAAAAACTTACAACATCTTTATACTGCCAATTATTGATATTGTTTGGCATAAACTATTTACTAATTGAAGAATATCCAAAAGTATCAATAGTATAGGGTGATTTTATTTTCTTATCACTGTTTGCAATAACCCATAACTTCTCATATTCATCTGCTGGCTTTTGATTAAGTGCTTGATATCGTGACCCTTTCACTTTTGCCACAGATTCAATATATCCAGTCATTGCATCAAACATATTTATAAGTGCAATTCGAGCATCATCCCCAGATTCTACAATATTAAATTCAAGACAAGACGCATACCAAGTATCCGTATCTTTAAAGACTATCCATCTTACTTTACCTTTTTGTGGAGTATTCATATACACATAATAACATAAAAAAACTTATCAATAAAATACACTAATTTTGAATTATTTCTCAAGCTTTATCACAAATTCGTGACCATATGGGTCTTTGAGGAATGAGTAATTTGTCCAACCAAACTCTTTCGCCAATTCTTCTATTTTTTCGCGTTGAGTAATATCAAATTCTAAATATAAAGTTCCACCATCATTTAAAAATTCTTTTGCATTAGATAAAACTTGCTTATGATAATAATATCCATCTTCTTTATCAAAAAATGAAAGCGGGTCTTCTGCGTGTAATTCTTCCATGACTTCATTTTTCATTTGCGGTGGTACATATGGAGGCACAGCAGTTATCACATCATATTTATCTAGGTCCGACCTAGATTTGTCTAGGTCTTGCCTAGATAAGGGTAGAAAGGTGTCGCCAACCATTACATTTGCACGAGCGGTATCTATTTTATTTTGTCTAGCGAGGAGCGAAGTAAAAAAGTAATCTTTTATACTTCGT
>DOZK01000018.1:0-9840 GCA_003518045.1 Candidatus Nomurabacteria bacterium | reverse complement strand
AATACCGCGTAGCTTGCTACGCGTTTGTACGAGCGAAGCGAGTTCCTATATAATACCCCGCCTACGAGCTTTGAGGAACCTTTATTTTTCTCTATTGAAATTTCTATTTGTTTTTTTAATTTCGGATCGTATTCAATAAAATCAACAGTGCAGTCATTTATATTTTTCAAAAATGCCAATCCAACATTCCCCGACCCAGCAAACATATCAAGTAAGCGAAATGGCGTAGCCATTTCGCTTTTACCTTCTTTCTCCTTACTCCTTACTTCTTTCTCCTTTGCGATAGCAATCGCAACCCAGAATTCAGTCTCAGGTCGCGGTATCATCGGACGAAGGGAGAGGTCGATTTTTGCTCCGCAAAAATCGACCGACCCCAATAAATATTCATAAGCCTCGCCATTAGCTAAAGCTTTTATATCTTCCAAAAATTCTTTAGTTTCTTTTCCTTTATGCTTTTTTATTCTAAGCTCGGCTACTTTATCTTCAAATCTCATAAGTCCATTATACAGAATTTACATGAAAACAATACTGGATGCAAAAGAAAAAATAAACATTAAATAAAATACTATAAGTGATGGAATAGCTAAATACCAAGGTAAGACCATAACAATAAGCGCTGACCACCAAGGGAATGGAGAAAGTATAAGAGCCCCAGCAAAGAAACACATGGAAATAACAAATTCGTTACTTTTTACAGCAGAAATATACGGCACATGATTAAGCCAGTCAAAGATAGAAGCAAGCCACATCCAAACAAAGAGACCCCCTTGATAAATAAGGGCAAATGTAAGGATAGTCTCTCTATAAATTATTTGCATCATAATATCTATATTATAACACATGAAACTAACTTTGTAAATAGGCAAAAAGTTATGCCCTGTATGGATAATTTTGTATGTTAAACTGCTATCTTATTGACTACCCACCCACCACTTTCTATTATCTACTCTCTAATTATGGCTCAATCATTTTCACTTAAAAAATACTTTTCAAAAATATTTGCTCATCAATTAATTAGTGAGCTTGCAGACACTCACGGTGCGCAATTATTTTTTGAAATAAATAACCAAACTCCAAGAAAATTAGCAGTGCAATTAATGGAAGATTCTATCAAATCATTAGATACAGAAAAGCGGCTAGATATTTTAAAAGACCTTTCATATATATCGTCTATCACGAGCGCCCACACTGCCTCACTTGGTAAAAAATTATTTAAAGAAGAAACTGGGAAAGACTTCGAGCCAGAAATTGAATGTAATAGCGATTATGATGTCGTCCTTTATCTTTACTTACGTCATAACGACATAGCAGAAAAACTTGCTTTCCTTTTCCCATTCTATTCATCGAAAAGTTATATCTCATACGAAGCGAAGAAAGTAGAAAAAGTAGCAATGGAAAGTAAATTAACAGAACTCTCTCGTGAATTTACTCGCATAGCAAATAAAGATGATAATGCCACCGAACAAGAAATGGAAAATCTTTTCTTAAATGATATTTTGTATATAGAATCAAAATTCCAAGGTTCATACAATATACAAGATAAAATAGATAACAAAACTGGTGAGATAGATAAAAAACATGTCATTCGTAAAATAGAAAATGTTCGCATCGCATATATTCCAAATGAAGAAGTCATATTGCTTGCCGGAAATGTGTCCAAACAACAAAAAATGATTTTCTTAGATACATTTCTTCGGATTGTTTGTAACGGTGGTTATGAAGAAAAGGTTGAGAGTTTTAATATGGACCCATTAAAAAATCTTTCTTTTGATTTTATTCCATTTAATAAAGGAACTCCTTTTATAAAAACATCAGTAAAATCTGTAACTCTTTCATATGCTGAAGGAAAAAAGAAACTTCGTATTGCATTACCAGCATCTATTGAATATAGTGGCCTGCAAGCATTAAAAGAAACATTGGATGAATTAGGTCTTGCTGAAAGGTTTAATTCTTTTGACATCGTAAATATGACTTTTGGATTTATGTTTCAGAATAAAGAAAAGCAAGACAAAAGTGTAAATGTTTCTTGTTCCATATCGCCAAATCGTGCGACCTTGTGTCCGTTATTTGAATATGAGCGTTATACAAAATCTATTCTAAAAAACGCTGGGATTTATGAAGGGTGGAAGGTGGTAGAAAATAGTTAGGAAGTTATTCGTTATTAGTTATTAGTTAATGCGAATTCTAAAGCGCGCCGGCAGGCGCGCTTTAGAATTAACCCTGCTAACTTCTAACATCACAAATTTAAAATACCCAAGTCCGAAAACTTGGGTATTTTAAATTTGCGCGGCTGATGGGTGCTGACCCCACGACCTCCGCCGTGACAGGGCGGCATTCTACCGTTGAACTACAGCCGCATTGAACATACATATACTAACATATTTAGTAGAAGATTCAATATTTCTTGTGTCGGCGGGTGGGAACGATCCACCGACCTCAGGCTTATGAGTCCTGCGCTACTACCAACTGAGCTACGCCGACAAGTAATAATATTTATATCATAAAATTACAATTTTTGCACATGCTTTTGTATTACATCTAAAAATGCCATAGTTTTATATTTTATAACTGACCCCTTAGATACAGTAAGGTGAAGAACCCCCATATATGTTTCATAATTAGCATATATTTTTTTATGTGGCACTGTAATAAATATTGTCTTCCTAAATTGTATTTTTGGTATCTTTAATTTTTTTGACCAAAAATTAATAACGACGTCTTCTCTTTTTTTATGTTGACTATTTATATATAACTGAGGCCGAAGTGACTCTTTTTTAACATCTAAAATTATTTTAAGCCAATTAATAATAAGCAAAATTGCAAATGGGTCAGAGTTTACAAAAACAAACCTTCCTTGATTATCTTTAGAGCCTTCTCCCCAATATAACCCTAAGGAAAGCATGAGAATGTCCCTCTTAGATAAAACACCTATTTCTTTAATTGCTTGTTCTCTTGCTGTATTTAATATATCAAGTTTTTTCTGCTTATTAGCCTCTGCGCCCATCATTCTACCCTTATGCCCAGCTAACACCATCTTTTGAAAAAGTTTTTCTTTTTGACTTTTTGATAATACCACCTCTCTACACCAAACACTTGCAGTACTTCTTGATATACCAATAGTACTGGCAATTTCTTTTATACTCATGCCAGATTGACGTAACTTTAATGCTTTAATCTTTTTTAGTGATTTAGCCATATATACCAGTATATCAGTAGTTCTTTTTATTACAATTATATTTATACACTTAATTTAATCTTGTAATTTATTATAAATATGGTATTATATATCCACCTTTAGAAATAAAGGATACTAAAAATACATAGCGGAGTAGAGTAGAGGTAACTCACGAGGCTCATAACCTCGGGACACCAGTTCGATTCTGGTCTCCGCAACAAATATAGAAAAGAGTGATGCTTACGCATCACTCTTTTCTATTAAATAGCTTTCAACTCCTTGAATACAGCTTCGTACAAGGCATACGCCCTCTTCGCCTCTCTCTCTGTCAAAACAAATGTAGACCCTTCATGTGCAATTTTATTTCTTATCTTATGTGCATCCCATGCCAACTGTACAGTTTTGAAACTTGCAGAATTTAACATCTCTCCGACATCTTCCCCTTTATATCCCTTTTCTTTCAAAACTTCAGCCAACATTGTATCTGCTTCTAATATTCCAATCCTCCACAAGGCACCTGTTGTACTTGCCATATAACCTTCAATAATGGCCCAGCGTGGATGTGCTTCGAACTCTTCATGTGTTGGTGCATGTGGTGGTACATATTCCCCTACAGCAAGTCCTGCAATGCCAACTGCATGCTCCTCATTGCCGTGTGCGTCATGTCCATGACTATGACTATCATTAAAATGATGTTCGTAGTGAACAAGAGAAGACCAATATTCATAAATAAACCACAATAAGAAAAGAATAAAAAATACTAAACCAACAATCGCAAGTATAGAAAACATTTGAGCCAGAAATGCAAGCAATGGACTTTGTATATGAAGTTGGAGTGCTTCTGTTTGTTTAGAAAAATCTAAAGTAGCAATTTGCCCAATATTATTCGGGTCAAGAGGATAAGTATCCATATTATCTGATATTCCATCTCCATCAGTATCTTTTAATTGCAAATTGGTACCCAATTTAGCTTCAATAATATCACTCACACCATCTCCATCTGTATCAATACCAATTGATGTAATATGTTGATCAAGTGGCGCTTCATCACGTCCATCAATTGTGCCATCATGGTCTGTGTCATTATTTAATGGGTCGGTTCCTAAAACCAATTCTTGTCCATCGAGAAGTCCGTCATGATCAGCATCAGGATCTTTTAAATTAAGATTGTGTACAATTTCATAACTATCTGGCACACCGTCTCCGTCTGTATCTTTTGGTGGTAATCCAAAAACATCTCTTACATGATCTGAAAAAGTATAGTCGGACTGGAAACGTTCTTTTAATTGTGCTGACGTCAAATTACTTGGGTCATTTGGTGCAGGATCAGACACGTCTGGTATTCCATCACCATCTGTATCTTTTAAATTATATCCAAGTTTTTCAGCTAGCCTTTGCCATAAAGAAATATAAGCATCTGCTGGTGGAACAACGGCATTTTGTGCTGCAAAATAATTATCAAACCACCCGCGATCACGCAAGCCGTCCCAATTTCTATTTTCTTGTAAAGCTAAATAATCTTCTGGTCGAGTACGAAGCACTCCAAAAAGCCATGTATATTTTATCCAAAGTAAAACATCGTAAACTCTATTGAAAAGATAATCTAGGGAATAGGAAGCCATGGGGCAGTTATTAGTTACTGGTTACTAGTTAATAGTAACACAAAAAGACTGTGTCTTTTTGTGTATTAACATCAATGTAATACCAAGTCTAATCAAACTAACCGACTGAATTTGTGTCATTCCAAACTTGATTTGGAACCCGTCCGCCGGCGAGGCAGGTCCAGTGGACACTGGATTCCCGCCTGCGCGGGAATGACAACCCCAGGATATAAAACTTAATTGGAAATGGTATAAACCAATAACTACCAACTAGTAACCAGTTTACCCGCGCTTTGCGGTGGTAACTAGATCAGCTTTTCGAAATCCTTACCGATAGTGAATAACATGTCTTCACGCATATTAGGAGCAATAAACTGCATACCGAGTGGTAATCCACTCTCTGTTTTTCCTGAGGGAATAGAAATAGCTGGCACTCCAACTATGTTAACAGGCACGGTAAAAATATCCTCAAGATACATGAGAAGGGGATCATTAATTTTTTCCCCTATTTTAAAAGCAGGTGATGGAGTAGTAGGCATAGCGATAACATCGGCATCTTTGAAGACCTCTTCAAATTCTTTTTGCAACAACCCCCTAACGAGATTAGCCTTATTATAATACGCATCATAATAGCCAGAAGAAAGGACATATGTCCCGATAAGAATACGTCGGCGTACTTCGGCCCCAAATCCTGCTGTACGAGACTCAAAATAGCTTTGTATACTCGTGTCCCCTGGTAAAGACAATCCATAACGAATACCATCATAACGAGCCTGATTACTAGATACTTCTGCAGGAGCAATAATATAATACACAGCCAATGCTTTTTCCAAATGTTTAAAAGAAACATCTTTAATGGTATACCCAGCTGATTTCATTTTCTCTATTCCAGCTTTGAAGTTAACAAGGACGTCCGCATCTATTCCTTTTCTATCAACGAAATTCCATGGCACTCCGATAACTTTCTTGTTACTTCCTTCTTGCTTCTTATCTCTCAACTCTTCTGGAATAGACGTACTATCCTTCACATCATATCCCGATATAATGTTATAGACTTCTTCAACATCCGAAACACTATTCCCGAAAGGACCTATCTGATCAAGTGAAGACCCCATTGACATCACACCAGAACGAGAAACATTCCCATACGTTGTTTTTAGCCCCACAACACCACAAAAAGCTGCAGGCCCTCGTATTGACCCCCCAGTATCTGACCCAAGAGCCATAGGCACACCTCCATACGCGACAACGGCTGCTGAACCCCCCGAAGACCCTCCAGCAACACGAGTAATATCATTTGGATTTTTAGTAACTCCGTATGCGGAGTTTTCCGTACTTGTCCCCATGGCGAATTCATCCATGTTCGCGCGTCCAATTAAAATAGTACCAGCTTCTTTTAATTTCTTCACAACAGTTGCATCATAAGTTGCAATATAATTTTCCAAAATTTTTGACCCGCCAGTTGCATGTTCACCTTTTACTAAAATATTATCTTTAAGAACAATTGGAATACCAGTGAGTGTAGTAGCTTTCCCATTCGCAAACATTTCTTTCGCACGAGAAATTTGTGAATTAATTAATTCTTCAGAATATATTCCAAGCAAGGCATGAATATCTCCATCTTTTTCAGAAATAGTTTTTCGACAACTTTCAACCAGAGCCTCAATCGTGAGGCTTCCAGATTTTAATTCTTCATGTAATTGTTTTAGCGTTTTATTCATGTATGTATTTGTATTCGTATTTATCTAAAATCTAATGTCTAATATCTAATATCTGTTATTTTAGTACTTGTTCCACCTCTACAAACCCATTCTTAACTTTCGGAGCATTCGCCAATATCGCATCAGTATTTGACCCAGTTTCATTTGTAACAACATCCTCTCTCACAACATTAAAAAGGAGTATCTCGTCTTTTGCATCCATTCTTGCTCCTTGCTCCTTGCTCCTTGCTCCTTCTGTATTATTAATTTCTGAAACATAGCCCAAAATAGCCTGCATATCTGCGAGCATTTTCTGCTTTTCATCAGGCGCAATGGTAATACGCGCTAAGTTTGATAAATTATCTAAATCTTGTTCGGTGAATGACATAGGGAGATTATAACATGTATAAAATATTTTATTAATCTTTTATATTCTGTATCAAATCAACTATTTTATTTAAATAATTTGTCTCTTTTTTAGATTTAGCATGAGAGAAAACACCAAGATAAGAAGTAATCATAGCACTAAAATAGTTTTTCGATATTTTTTTATTATTATATGAAGTTACCTCCTCTCTTATCTTTCTTCCTATTCTTCTTTTCGTTTTTGTCCTCAATACAATAGAATGTGGCAAAATAACATATCCTAAAAAGTCTATCCCTTGAGAAACTTTACGAATTTCTACTTTATCTGGATGTAATTTTAAATGTAATTTGTATTCGAGAAAATCCGCAATCTTTTTCTTTGCATTATCAAGAAAATTTCTATCCTGATGAACAATTATAAAATCATCGCAATATCTAAAATAATGTTTCGCTTTTAGTGCATGCTTCGCGAACTGATCAAGTTCATTCAAATAAATATTTGCAAACAACTGACTTGTAACATTACCAAGCGGTAGACCTTTACCTTTTTCTTTTTCGAA
The DNA here is from genome assembly GCA_003518045.1 of Candidatus Nomurabacteria bacterium. Lineage (GTDB taxonomy): Bacteria > Patescibacteriota > Minisyncoccia > Phycocordibacterales > UBA5272 > UBA11704. The sequence goes on along the minus strand of DOZK01000018.1, from coordinate 2,438 downwards.
ACTATCAAAAATAATATCAATAAGCCAAAGAATCTCTTTTTCGTCGACTTTCTGTATGATTAATTCTCGTAAAATTTTATGATCAATACTGTCAAAAAATTTTCTTACATCGCATTTAAGTACCCATGCTGTTTGTTTCCAATTTTTACTTACTTTTCGTATGGCATTATTAAGTCTATTCACTCCGGCATGTGTTCCTTTATCATTTCTTGATGAATATGAATCATATATAAAATGTTTATCAAAAACTTTATACAAAACTCTAAATAGTGCTTGATGCATAACTCTATCTCTAATACTTGCTTTATGTATATGTCTTCGCTTCGGATCACAAATATAAAAGTCTTCATAAGGATCATGTCTATATGTTTTATTCACTAACTCATTATGTAAACTAAAAATATTTTCTTCTAAATAAAGTTCGAAATAAGCTATATCTTTTTTCTTTCTTTTTCCTCGCTTAAATTCATTCCATGCAGATAGAAGATTTGCTACACTAGAAACTTCATGGAACAACTTGTAAAAGCAACCCCCCCCCCCGAAGCAATACTGATATCAATGTTATTCATACAATAAAACAAGTATATTCTGCTTTGTATCAAACTGGAAATAAACTTACTAAGCGAGATAAACTTGGTATCCACGCACAAATAGAAAATATAGCTCTCGAGATTATGAGCGACATAATAAATGCATCTATATCAAATAAAATATTAAAACAAACATATTTAGAACATTCGAGAACATCTCTAGAGATTTTAAAACATTTAGTTCGCACAGAATATGAGTTAAAAATAATTGATCAGAAAACCTATATAAGAATTGAGGGTCTACTTATTGAAACTTCAAAGCAAATAAATGGCTGGCTAAAATATATAACACAAAACCCGACCAAGTAGTCGGGCTTATATGTAGAGACTTCTCACGTGGACCGTTATCCGAATTGCGATTGTCACGATTGCCATTGTTGAGGTAAAGCTTGCCATTGCTCGGATGGAAGTTTCCGTTCACCAAGTTGCCACCTAACCACAATCGTTCTACCCCATAGCGTCTATTCACCGATTGTCTGTTTCCAAACTTTCTGTGTTTCTCCTCCATTGGGATCAATGTGTTGTATATATAAATACATACTATGGTGCAGGCAGTTTCTTTTGGCAATAAATCGTTATCGAAATATCGATCGATTTTACAATCACCATTTTTAGTATATAAAAAAGAAAAAAGCTCCGCAATAAATTGCGAAGCTTTTGACCCAAACCCAAATACAAGGGTAAAAGTCGAAAGGGTCAAGGATAAACTCAACCCAGAAACAGCTCACGTGGACCGCGAACCGAACCGCGAGAGTCACGATCGCCATCGTCGAGGCCAAGCCCGCCACGCCCGGATGGAAGCCCCCGCTCACCAAGCCGCCACCCCACCACAACGAAGATGTGCGAGTACAACCTTTCACATCCATGAAGTGGTCCTTGTTGATAAAGTGGTGAAAACCAGTGGCTAAGAGGTACTCCTTGGGATTCATGAAGGTCATATTGACTGCCATGGCATCGTCGTAGGACTTGCCGAGATGTTTGGCATCTGGCTCGTCACCACCTGCGTGTGCGAAGACATAAAGTCCTTGTGGACGCTTCTGCTCGATCTTGCGGTTGACGTTGTCTGCAACTGGCGACTGCCAGGCATATTGTCCAACCTTAAAGTGCTCGGTGATACGGCGGAAGATGTAATCTTCGTTAATGTCAGCCGGCACCACCATGTAGGTGGTGAAGCCAACTTTTTCTGGGAATACAACACCTGAAAGGTCGAGGGTGTAGCCCAAGACTTCGGCGAAGTATTGCTCGAGGGGTTCGGCTTGTTGATGTTTCCGCCCAGACAGCCTGTTCAGTGCCTCAGCCACAATTTTTGCGATTTGTGGCTGAATCATTTTTTGAAACAGATCTCCGTCGGAAATGACTTTCACTTGCGCGACGTCAGAATCCATTGGGACTTGTTCGAGTGCGACGTGAGTCGCATTGCCAGCCGCAACTTCTGTAAGCCTGGCGATTTGGTTTTTTTGTCCTGATGTGATCGATTTGTTCGTCATCATCTTTCCTTTTTGCTGAAAGCTTGAACCGTGTGGTTCAATTTAGACCCCAGCAGAAAACCTAAAATATTTACATAACTTTCTCTGAATTACGAAACTGTGATACATGTCATTCCAAACTTGATTTGGAATCCAGTGTTGCATTAAAATTACAGGACACTGGATCCTGATTTTCATCAGGATGACAACAAAAATACCAAGTTTCGTAATTCAAAGTAGATAAGAGTACCATATGTAATCTTATATTTTAATTAGCTTTCTGCTGGGGTTTAATATCAAAAACAATCAAGGAACTACCTGTAAATGATAGCACATTTTTGGTCAAAAGTCAAGGAAAATCACCTGAATTCTCGCCCTAATC
>DOZK01000009.1:35570-52776 GCA_003518045.1 Candidatus Nomurabacteria bacterium | reverse complement strand
TTAAAGAAATAGTCGCTCTGATATGTGTCTACTTTATAGGGTACATATCACTACGGCATCGCTCTTTACATTATAATAAAAATATTGTACAATATTTTTAATTGTTCAACTACTTTAGGAATTTCAAATGCACATCATTCTATCCAATGAAGCTTTTTTTCAAGCAATCATAAACCTTGGAATACGGGCTAACTACCTATACTCATCACTAATCACTCGCCTTGGTGTTAAGCCACCAGATGGACGGGTCGTAGTGATTGTTGTATCTCAAAATGAATGGGATGGCCACATTGCGCTCTTTGAATTGTTTGAGGAGTGCGAGGCTTTGTACAAAAAGCAAATCGACCAGTATCGTATCCGTTACGTCTGCTGTAAGGACTTGGAAAGTGTGCGACTTAATCCAAATCTGGAAAAAGCTAGCTTTATTTTGGTCGTAAATGAAGACCTACGCGATGCAGCAAGCTATCCAGAATTGAAACAAATACTACCATTTCTGTAGACCAACAAATTACAAACTTAACTGTTTGGACGTCCCTCTTTGGGGCGTTTTTTTATACAAATACTGATACTTCGCACTGTTGTACTCAGTATCTCACAGCCAAGCTGTTCGACTTTACACACCACTCTCTTAGGTATAGGATAGCTAGGTGAGCCCTTTATAATAAAAGCAGTCTTGCCCTGTATCACCGGGCGGTGATACAGGAAAATTTTACAATTTTGAGGCAAAAAAAATGAGCAAAATTATAACCCCGCTGGATTGCAACGACCAGCTTAAGAACAGGCTTGACCAGGAAGCAAACCTGCTCAAGCAATTCTTTGCAGCGATTGCAAAGGCAGGTAAAACCCTAACGATCCAATTCCGAAGTGGGACTGGTCAACTGAGCGCCTGCAAAGTTACCCATGTCACGCCAAAGGATATCCCGCAGCGTGTCTATTTGTGTGCGGCATGGGCCGGCATCAAATTTATCGACTACGGCAAGGGTGTCGACTTCTACCGGACAGAAACAGTCGAATGCCGCAACGCCTTCGTTGTCTGGGTGAAGGAAAAACTGGCTTGGCTGATTGAACAAGTCAAGAAACCTGCCCAAGACTTCAACGATATGACCACTCTCGTGGTGCCAGTGGGAATCTGCTTCACCTCCGGTACACGCTTCAGAACAGTTTGATTACTGTCTGTTGAAAAAAAAGGAACACCATGGGGTGGCCTTTTCTATTTATATTTATTCGTGTTCGTATTTGTCATACCCGTGAAGACGGGTATCCAGGTCTGTATTTGTGTTACTACTTACTACTCACTGGTTACTACATACTTTTAATTAAAAACGCTGGATTCCCGCCTGCGCGAGAATGACACAAATTCTAGGTTCGCAACTCTAAACTACACGCATGCTTTACACACTCCATAAACTTCGATTGAATGCGTTGTAGTATTTTTAAATTTTTTACTTTTCTGTATCATTTTTTGTATAGCATTATCAATTGATACACCTTCAATTTTTTCTATAGTTTCGCATTTTCCACAGACTATTTGGTGGGATGCTGTTCCTGTTTCTAATTCGTAATGTGCATGTCCATGATTAAAATCTAATCGTCTTAAAATTCCTGCAATATGGAGTGATGAGAGATTTCTATAAATAGTTGCTTGATCAATATTTTCTTTCTTACGTAAAATTTCTGTTAATTCATAAACAGTTACTGGTTGTTTTGCTTTAACGACAGCTAAAAGCACAGCCAATCTATGAATAGTAACTCGTAGCCCAGCTTCTTTTATTAAATTTTTTAATTCTTCTTTATTCATGGGGATAGTGGGCAGTAGCCAGTGAGCAGTGGGCAGTGATACAAAATGTTAGGGGTTAGAAGTTAGGGGTTAGGAGCTAATGCGAATTCGTATTCCTTCTTGCTTCTTGCTTCTTGCTTCTTGCTTCTTGCTAGTAATTCTAGCACCCTAATTTGTATTTGCAAATCTTTCGCATAAAGGATAGAATTAGTCAATGATTATATTTGCCTGCTTAGCATTTTTAGCCACATTAACTGGTGGATTAATTGCACTCAAATTACACAAACAAATGCATTTACTGCTCGGCTTTACTGCTGGAGTTATTTTATCTGTTGTCTCTTTTGATATATTCCCAGAATTAGTATCACTTTCTACTGAATTAAATATTGAGGTCAAAACTGCAATGATTGCTTTTGTTGTTGGATTTTTATTATTTCATATTATTGAAAAATATATTCTCATACATCACACTCACGAAAATGAATATGGTGAACATCATCACCCGACTATCGGCGTCGGTTCTGCAATTGCTCTTATTGGCCACTCTTTCTTAGACGGTATGGGAATAGGTTTAGCTTTTCAAATATCAAATACAACTGGAATTGCTATTGCCCTTGCAGTTCTAGCTCATGATTTTTCTGATGGAATAAATACAGTTTCTTTAATGCTCTCCCATAAAAATTCTCATAAAAAAGCATTTCTTTTTCTTTTACTAGATGCTATCGCTCCAGTATTAGGTGCAGTTTCAACTTTATTTTTTGTTTTAGCTCCCCAATATTCTCTTATTTATTTAGGAGTATTCGCCGGATTTCTTTTATACATTGGGGCAAGCGATATTTTGCCAGAGGCACATAGTAAACATTCGAAGTGGACTACGGTTGCGATGACGATATTTGGAGCATTACTTATGTACTATATTTTGTCTTTAATATAACTTACAAAATACTAGATGTTAGAGGTTAGGAGTTAGAAGTTAGGAGAAAAATACAATACAATTTTCAATTATGTTGTATTAGCATTAACTCCTAACCCCTAACTTCTAACTCCTAACCTCTAACGTTTATCTAATAATTCCTCCCCCAATACACAATTCTCCATCATATAGAACAAGAGACTGCCCAGGAGTTGCAGTTAACCCTGCCTCGCCGGCAGGCGGGTCTCCACCCACAACTTTCATTTCTTTTTCATTTATAACCTCAACTTTTGCAAGTGGTGCGCGATATCTAGCACGAGCTTCATAAACTTCTCCCTTTTTTATTTCTTTAGTCCAATTTATTTTTTCAAGTGAAATTATATTTCCATCTTTTTCATGTGGAGGATTATTAGAAACTATTAAAGTATTTTCTTCAAAGTTTTTTGCAATCACAAAATAAGGCTTGTCCTCTATGGTTTTTTTGGTAATATTAAATCCATGTCTCTCGCCTATTGTAAAAAATGTTACTCCATCATGAGAGCCGATTACATCCCCACTCTCGTTTTTTACATCACCTCTTTTTTCTTTTATATAATTTTTAAGCAATGTCTTCACATCAATAGTCCCGACAAAACAAAGTCCTTGGCTATCTTTTTTTTCACTAACGGGAAGATTAAACTCTCGAGCCAATTCCCTCACGTGAGATTTTTCCATTTCTCCAATGGGGAAAATTATTTTACTTAATTGCTCTTGTGTAAGAGTCCATAAAAAATATGTTTGGTCTTTGTTTTCATCTTTACTTTTCTTAAGAGAATAACTAGAATTGTCATTCCCGTGAAAACGGGAATCCAGTTCTAGAAATTTAGACGCAACAATATTAACCTGGATTCCCGCCTTCACGGGAATGACACAAGCTTGAGAGTAGTGTCCTGTAGCTATGTGGTCCGCCCCTTGTGCCATTGCCCATTTCAAAAACGCACCGAACTTTACTTCGCGATTACACATCACGTCTGGATTTGGTGTACGTCCACTTCGATATTCAGAAATCATATAATCAATAACCCCTTCTTTATATTCTTTTTCTAAATCAAGAGTTATAAAGGGAATATCCAAAACCGAAACTACTCGCATAGCATCTAATCTATCTTGCTTCCAAGTACATTCAATAAAGTCTGGTTGCCATACTTTTATAAATACACCAGTTACATCATATCCTTGTTGCTTAAGCAAAGCTGCGGAAACAGATGAATCTACTCCGCCTGACATACCGACGAAGACTTTTCTTTTACTTTCCATAATAGAAAACTAACATAAATGGACTGGAAAGTAAAAGAAAAAACTTAATTTTTAATTTCTAATTTTTAATTTTTAATGAAACACAGACACTGGACCCGCCTGCCGGCGAGGCAGGTTCCAAATCAAGTTTGGAATGACACATATGTGTCCTGGTATCCTATCTTTCAGAAATTGACCATATTCAAGGCATGGAGAAACGTATCAACGTAAAACACCAGTGGCTTACCTAAGTTCAAAAAATTGCTTTAGATGCGAGGCAGAGAAAGTTTTTGTGACTAGTCCGCCAGCTGGCGGATGCGCAGGAATGACACCCGTATGTATTTCATACTCCATACTCCTTTCTCCTTGCTTCTTGTGTATTGTATCTTACTGCTCACTGCTCACTACTTACTGCTCACTTTAAGTCTACGCTCCCATGAGTTTCTTATAAACCTCTACTAGTGCTTTGGTGTCGGCTAATGCCGTATGCGCCTTACTATTTTCCACTTTCAAAAGTTCACATAAATATCTTAAAGAAAATTTATCTGCCATTGGTGCGTCATATAATCTCGCAAAGGCAATAGAAATTGTATCTAATTTTGCATAATGCATTCTATTTTCAACACCAGTTTCTTCAAAAGCTTTTTGAACGAAAGCATAATCAAAAACTAAATTGTGAGATACAAATGAACAACTCTGAGTCTTTTTAGCAAATTCTTCCATGGCCTTTTTTCTATCCACCGCAAACATCCAATCAACCTCGTTATAACCGTTCACACGAAGCGCTGCCTCTTCTGCGAGCTCAATATGCTCTGGCTTTATTTTCCACTCGCATTCCTCAAGAATTTCGATTTTAGGGCCTTTACCTGGTCTCTCTGTCTGACGAACAATAATACACGCCAATTCTATAATTTCATGTTTATTGGCATTTGTTCCTGTTGTTTCTGTATCTATAAAGGCGAGGTTGTGGGATTTCATGGGGGCAGTTATTAGTTGGTAGTTATTAGTTATTAGTTTATACAAAATCAGATGTGAATCCAACTAATGACTAATTACCAATAACTAATTACGTTTATAAAAATTTTTTGATATTTCTCTTATGTTCTTCAAATGTTTTTGAATAATGCATTATACCATCCCGTCCAGTAATATAATAAAGATAAGGAGAAGTTGTAGGATTTAATACAGCGTCGAGTGCAATCATTCCTGGATTATTAATTGGCTGAATTGGTAAGCCTCTTCTATTATAAGTTTCTTTAGCGACATCAACTTGCAACGCCATATTTAACGATAATCTTTTTAAAAGTATTCCTGCGACAATTTTCATATCAGTAGAAGTCTTGGCCTCGCCTTCCAAAATTGAAGCAAGGATAATTACATCATCTTTATCTTTAAGTGGTGAATTAATTTTTGTTTTAGAAAAAGAGGCTTCGTATTTTTTATCAAATGTCTCTGTCATTATATCCACAATTCTTTCTTCAGTCGTTGAAGGAAGTAAATAATAAGTCGATGGAAAAAGTTTTCCATCTGCTTTTTTTGCAAAAACTTTTTCACCAAAAATATCTACTGACAATTTCGGTAATTCTTTTTTTATTATTGAAGCTACTTCAAATGAAGTACTTCCCTCTGGAATAGTAATACTAACAAGTGGTGCATCTGGATTTCCAGACACAAGTTTTTTAATGACAGCACCAAGTACAAGAGGTTTATCGAATGAATAAACTCCAAGCTGTATATGTCTATCTCGTCCCAAAAAAGAAATCCAAGCACGAAACAAAAGTGCAGACTTTATATAATTTTCATTTTGTAATCTATTACTTATACTTCGCAAACTTTCCCCTTCCTCTACTACAAAATTTGTACCGACTGGAAAATTATTTGGAATAGTTTTAGTCGACCAAAATGTAAAAATGAAGACGACAAATAGAAAACCCAATATCCCCATAGTTACAGAAAATATTTTTTTGTTTTTAAAAATCATTATTGAGGAAGATTAGTTGGAGCAACACTCTTAGCACTATCAATACGTGGTAAATTAGGAACAGAAGCCATGGCACCTGGGAAGTGATAAATTGTCGCCACTTCTTCCAAATTCATACAAGATAGCTTTATTGAAACTGGATGATCAAATGGGTGTAAAAATCCTTCATACATCATGCGCCACATTTTTCTTGTTTTTAATGGGAAATACCAAAATGCTCTATCTTCCCATTTTTCAAGTTCTTCTCTCTCTCCAGCATGAATATGAAAAGCTTCACGCTCAACATATTCCTCAAACCATTCTTCTTTTCTCCATGGCGCTCTTTTATTTTGCCAATTCTGCCAAGGAAAATCGTAGTCATCAACTGGTACTGTAGAAAAAGCATTGAGACTATTTCCTCCTCCGTTATAATTTTTCATTACGTTAAAAGTATTTGCTATATATGATGGATTAAACTTCTCCTTTTTGGCAACATAAACAATGCGCACAGAAACACTCACGATTGGCTTAGAAACTTTTAAATTAATCTTTTCAATTTCATCTTTTTCATCAATAGTTAATTGCGACTCTTTTTTTTCTTGTATTTCACGATTATCAACATAGACCATGGCCCTTACCTCAGAACCACTCCCATCTTTTTTAGGAACAGTTGTTTCTCTTGGAATGCCATTTTCATCATAAACTGGATCATCTTTTTTAACTTTCTTTATTTTTCTTATTTGCTTTTTTCTTTCATTACCCAAATCAGCAAAAGACCAATGCTCATGATTCATTGCATTAAGATACATTTTAGGGAACTTTTGCCCATTAAAGTTACTTTCATCTTGAACTAAAACTTGATACCAAACATGCTCCCCCTTGCCAATGCTACCCATGAATTCAAGTAATGGGACTAGTGGGTCTACTTTAAATTCTTCTTTTGGATCACGATCAAGGCCAAAATCAACATAAGTCTTAATCGGTAAATAGTCCGCCCTCATTTTATAATCCTCCCCCTTCTTCTTTGGATCTGGCCATGGCTTACCCTTCTCATCTGTCGGGGTCCATGATTTAACAAGGGGATAAAACATACCCCACATTTCTACGTCTTCTGATAAGTGATGATAGTGAATTAATTTGGTATAGTCCTCAGCTTCAACTATTTCAATACCTGGATATTGAGCATATAGGTTTGACTCCACAACATTTTTAAAACGACGCTGTACGCGAAAATAAAAATGTATAGTTCCTTCTATCGAGGCTATTTCAAGAGAAGAAAAAATTGGAAGATTTCCTAAAATTTTTCTTTTCCACCAAACAGGAACACCAGATGAATGTATAAGTGATGTGAGGGCATTTTCCATCGCCAAAGGAGACTTGTTTATTTCTCGTGGGAGTTTTATTTCTAGCATCATCCAATCAATCTTGGACTGATGTTTCTGTTGTGCATACAAAAGCCAAAATCTCCAACACCAAGCAAATACCAAAAGTGTGAAGAATGCATAAACGACGAGAAGTAATATATCTATCAAAAACTGCATAGAGATAGTATAGCAGTATGCAGTGGGCAGTGACCAGTGGGCAGTAAGATACGGGAAGCAAGGAGAAAGGAGTATGGAGTACGAAATACATACAGGTGTCATACCCGCGGAGGCGGGTATCCAGGTCTGTATTTTAAATTAAACACTGGATTCCCGTTTTCACGGGAATGACACGAACTCGAGTTTCGTAACTCAAAGTCGAATAAGTACTAAAGAAGGCAAACACTTCGTGTTTGCCTTCTTCTTAAACCCACCTTGCCGGCGAGGCAGGCTAAAAACTTAAAACTATCTACGCTAAATTATATTCCCCTGCTACTTTTTTAAAATACTTTCCATTCTGGAGATTAACTAATACTGTATTTGGCTTAACTATACGCTTAGCCAATACTCTTTTAATTATTTCATCTTTTGAAAGTGCACGTCCGGCTTCTTTTAAAACTTCTGTAATAACATCACGGACTACTCCACCTGTGTGTCCCCAATCTTTTAATCCATACATTCCGCGTCCAACCAAAACAAAACGAGCGTCTTTAATAAGTTCATTATGGCAAGTAGCGACGTGAGCTTTCTTTCCAAAAGTTTTATTTATTTCAGCGGCAACTTCTTTGAAGTGCATTGGACGTCCTGCTTTACGCATAATTAAATATGCATAGTCCTTGATACCGCGAGCGCGAATATGTGGAGATGATGTGCGACCCCATTCAGATAATTGATTTTTACCAATTACTTTTGAAAGCGCTAAGTATCTATTAATAATATCTTTATTATCTTTATATTCACCAACTAATTCATTTAAATGAGAATTAAATCTTTCAAAAATTTCTTCTTCCTTAACTAAATCTTCTTCACTAATTGAATCATAAAGTTTCTTTAAAGCCTCTCTTACATGTTCTGCCACTGCATCATTTGTAGTAAAGTGTGCCTGAAAATGGTCATCTTCTTTATGCTTTTTGAAATCTTCACTAAGAGCTAAGTATAGGTTGATGTGGTTCTGAATAATTGGATCTTTCGAAATAGTCTTCATTAAATGATCCTCACTAACCACAGTTCCTAACTCTTTAAGGATAGCTTTTAGCTCTTCAAAAATAAAAGCATGCTCTTTATAGTCCTTTGATTTCTTGATTGTAGCCAATGCAAAGTTTTCAATTTGGCGAACACGCTCACGTGTAATATCGTAAGTCTTTCCAATAGATTCAAGCGTCATTCGCTCACCTTTTTCAAGGCCATAGCGATTAATCACGATTTCTCTAGTTCGTGGATTAAGCGTAGTTAAAAGCTTTTTTGAGACTGCCTTTGGTTTAAATGTTATTCCTGCCATGTGTTTAATCATTCTATTCTACTATAACTTGTCAAAAACGTCAAATCACGATATTAACGAGTTTCCCAGGAACGAAAATCTGCTGTTTTGGAGTAGTCCCGCCTACATATTTTGCATAGCTATCTAAGGACTTTACCGCATTTAACACGTCTTCTTTACTTGTGTCTTTAGGAAGAGTAACTTCACCTCGAAGTTTTCCATTTACTTGCAAAACATAAGTAACATCATTATCAATTAACTTATTAGCGTCTACTTTTGGCCATTCTTCTTTATGTATAGAAATCCCCTCGCCTAATTCTTTCCATAATTCCTCAGTTATAAATGGTGCAAATGGTGCGACTAATTTTAAGAAAGATTTAAAATCATTTTGTGATACATTCGCTTCTTTTTCAAATTCATTTAAACAAATCATGAGAGATGATATCGCAGTATTAAATGCCATATTATCAATATCCTCTCCAACTTTTTTAATTGTCTTGTGAATAATAGATAAACTATTCTCAGATTCTGAAACTTTATTTTTTAATGAATACAAACGATCAACGAAACGACGAATACCAATTACTGATTTATCGTCCCATGCAACAGCTTGATCAAATGGGCCAATGAACATTTCATACATACGAAGAGTATCTGCCCCAAATTTTTTAACAATCACATCTGGATTAATTACATTACCAATGGACTTACTCATCTTTACTCCACCAGTACCTAAAATCATTCCTTGAGAAGTACGCTTCATATACGGCTCACTTGTTGGAGTTAGACCGATATCAAATAAAAACTTATACCAAAAACGAGAATAAAGTAAGTGAAGTGTTGTATGTTCCATTCCACCGTTATACCAAGTTACTGGCAACCACTTCATTAACATTTCTTTTTCTCCAAGCGCATGGTCATTTCTTGGGTCGATATAACGCATGAAATACCATGATGAGCCTGCCCACTGTGGCATGGTGTCTGTCTCACGACGAAATTCTTCGCCATTTGTATCAGTGTGGAAATACCCCTCTTCATCAATTTTCCCTTTTACATAAACCCATTCTTTAACTTGAGAAAGTGGAGATTCGCCATTATCTGTTGGTTCATATTTTTCAACCTGAGGAAGAGTTACTGGAAGTTCACTTATCGCGACTGGATACATTTTTCCATTCTTATCATAAACAAGTGGAATTGGTTCGCCCCAATATCTCTGGCGTGCAAAAACCCAATCGCGAAGTTTTGATTTTTTAACAAGTTTTCCTCCAACTGATTCGGTGATTTTTATACGAGCTTCTGCACTTTTTAGTCCATCAAAGCTTCCTGAATTAATTAATACACCGTCTTCAGTATAAAATTCGATACCTTTTAAATATTGTTCAAATAAATATTTATGATGCTTCCAAGTAATTGTATTTAATACATCTTCTTTTTTAACTTTTAATAATTCATGTCGTCCTTCTTCTACTTCGCAAGTAATTCTTTTGTCACTATTCAAAGTTATTTCATAAATTGGACCAAAACTTGTTTGATTTTTATTTTTTACTGGATGATAACCTTTACACAATATCTGCGGAGAAATTCTTTTATTTTTATTTATAACAAAATCAGTAAATCCAGATTCTTCCATTATTTCTCTTGTCAGAGCTTCATAAATTGTTTCTCCTTCCTCCATACCTCCCCCCACAAGATATGTGCCATGAGGATTTTTAATAAGATAAAAATTATCTTCTTTATCTTTAATAATCGCATCAACAATTTTTCTATTTGTAATTTCTATACCTTCTTTTTCTCCATAATCCATTTGTTTAGATATAACATCTATCATTTCAATTCCATACTTCTTTGCAAATTCGCCATCACGCTCATCGTGAGCTGGTACTGCCATAATTGCTCCTGTTCCATAAGTAGCCAAAACATAGTCTGCAATAAATACCGGCACTTCTTTTTTATTAGCTGGATTTATGGCCATCACACCATCAAGACGGACTCCGGTTTTTTCTTTACCTTCAGCTGAACGGTCAATATCTATTTTTTGTATTGCCTCAGCAATATATTTTTCTACTTCTTCTTTATTTTTTATTTGTCCACTTACGAGCAATTGCTTTACAAGACTATGTTCTGGTGCAAGCACACAATAAGTACAACCAAATAATGTGTCCGCGCGAGTTGTGTAAACGGTAAAAGAATCCTCCAGTGCTTCCATAATACTTGGATGTTCTTTCTCACCAAAATGTCTTTCACTCTCAACTGTTTTTATAATCCAATCTTTTGGCAAAGTATTTTTAACTGCAAAAGGAATACTTGGGTCATTTTCTGAAAATAAAACTCGCTTATCTTTTGTGGTGATTAAATTATAATCGACTGGATTTTCTTCAATCATCTTTTTAAGTGAAGCATAGTCGTCATTCGGATATTCTTTTTTCCAACCTTCATAATCATAAAGTGACACATCTCCAACACATGGTGCAACTAGAAGCACTTTTTTAAATGTTTTTTCTTCGGCTAATTTAAGTGCGAGATATCCACCCATGCTATGACCGATAACAACATCTTCATCAGTAAAAGATTTTGTAATGTCTAACAAAAATGGCATCAACTCTTCAAATTTTGGATGGCCAGCGTTTGGTAAATCTGGAATAATAACTTCATAACCTTTTTTTTCTAATTCTGTTTTAAGCCAAGGTCTCCAACTTCCATTTGAAGTTGCATTAAAACCATGTATCACTAAAACTTTTGGCTTTCTAGTTTTTTCTGTAAACCAATTTCTGGTTTCTCTATCTAAATCTTTTATTAATCCTGCATAGCGGAATTCATTTTTTTGATCACCTTTATATTCATTTGTTTCAACGTCTAATAATAAAGATTCTGTCGGATAGCCCGGCCAAAACTTTTCTGATTGAACGGGTTGCAAAATGTAATCACGCTGAAGAGAAACAAATCCTTTAGTTCCTTTCTCATCAGTAAATGCTCCAGCGTACTCAAAGTGAGCTGATGATTTTCCACCAACTTCTTCCAACCATTTCTTTAAAAATGTAACGACTTCTTCATCTGTTGCTCTTTCGCTTGCTGGATTGGCCTCCTTTCTCAAATGAATCATATAACCATTATCCTTTGGCCATTTTTCTAACCACAAAATATGGTCTGTAGAAATAGTTGGTATACCCGTTGCTTTAAAATAAAATTGAGATTTTATTTTTGCATTCTCTTCGAAATCTTGACCCTCAACCAGAGAACTATCATCAACATCTATATCATTTAGATTTAAAAATTCAATATCTAAATCTTTTGGAAAACAAGCAGTCAACATTTGGAACTTCGCATTATTCCTCGTCCCAATTAAAACTTTCTTTTTTGAAATTGAATTTGTTTTTATTTTAAAATCAATTTCACTTCCCTCTGACATTCCAATCCAATTACGCTGTTGTATTTTTATTCTTTCTAAGAAAGTTGTGTCATCTAAATCTTTGTCCAATCTTTCAGCATATTTTGTAATTGCTAGCATCCACTGCTCTTTATTTCTTTTTTCTGCTCCAGCGCCACAACGCTCACACTTTCCATCTACCACTTCTTCATTAGCTAAAACACATTTATCTTTTGGACACCAATTAACTGGCATTTCTTTTTTATATGCCAAACCTTTCTCATATAATTTTAAGAATATCCATTGTGTCCATTTGTAATATGTTGGGTCAGTTGTATCAACTTCTCTATCCCAATCAAAAGAAAAACCGCAAGCTTTTAATTGTACGCGGAATGTATTTATATTTTCACGTGTTGTAATACTTGGATGTATTCCCGTCTTAATTGCATAATTCTCTGCTGGAAGACCGAAAGCGTCCCATCCTATCGGGAAAAGAGTTTCAAAGCCCTCCATACGACGTTTACGCACAATAACGTCCATTCCTGTATAACTGCGAACGTGTCCCACGTGTAGGCCAGCGCCGGACGGGTATGGGAACTCAACCAATCCAAAAAACGTTGGTTTAGAACTGTGAGTATCTGTTCTATAGGTAAAATCTTCTTCCCACTTTTTCTGCCAATAATTTTCTGTTTTGATATGGTCGTATGGATTCATAGTCTATATATTAACAATAAATTAGCCAACAGTCGACAGATAACGGATTACGGAAATACCTGGACGGTCGCGAAGCGACCGTCCAGGTATTTCTTTTGCTTTTAAACTTTAATCTATAAAATAATTTAAAAATTATTTTATATACGAGGAGCCTAGAAATTTTTCAAAGAAGACGTACGAGACAGTACGTTGACTGCGAAAAATTCCGTAGCGACAAAAGTAGATGAAATGATTTTTAGATTATTTAAGTAATCAATTATATGACCCAAGGTGGAAGGCGTGGGCAAGCGAGCGAGGAGGCGTACTTAATAGTACGATGACGAGCGAGCTGGGGCCCACAACGCAGAAAATTGGGTTAGAGAATTGATTACTTCCCGTAGTACATGTCTGGTGAGATTATTCGTTTAAAACAAGTCTCCCCTACACCATGATTCCAAAATGGTGTTTGGTCTCCATCATAATAATAATTAGAAATGGAATAAGAAATATCTGTTGATGATAATCCTGCCATTATTGGTAAATTTTTATAACCAGCCCCATTATTATTCACATTTCTTGTTGTCTCAAAAGTTGCACACAGTTGAAAGATTGCATTTGATGCCATTTCTTTTTTATTCGTTGTGTAATTAAATTTCATTACTGGTTGCTGAACAACTTTATAAACATAAGATTCTTTTGTTGATGGATCTATTGGAACTGCATAGTTCGCAAATGCATCATTTAGCTCCTCTAATTTTAATGGCAATTTATCAGTAGTTTGAAAACGACTAAATATTTGCTGTTGAATAGAAGATATATTCAAAAGTCTTGTGCCGTCCATTCTCTTCGCGCGCATTTCTGATGGTGTTCCAACGATAGATATACTCCAAACAAGTGAGGCAACAACCACAACAGTTGCAACAATAGTTGCCATTACTGGTATAGAACTTTTAACGGAATAATCACGTCTAACAGAATAGAAATAATAACCGAATACTCCGAGAGAAACTACAAATACAGACAGCGCTTTATATGCAAACCTTACGGAAAGCTCGCCACCTAAATAAGTATAAATAATAGAAACTAAGGTTCCAATAATACTACAAACAGTTATAAAAATTGTCGTGTAAATCATTACCTTTCGAATTGTTAAATCTCTTTTGTATAGAAACTTTGCAATGTCTTTTGCTGTATACCAAGAGAGAATTAAATAAAGTGGGTACATAACCACAAGAAAAGCCACGGCCATTCTCATATCACTATTGTAAACATCCATATAAGAAGAACTTAAAACATCTACAAACTTTCTATCGATTGCTGTGAATAAAATTTGCAGTAAATTATAAACACTCACAACTAAAGTTATACCAATACCTAAATAAACAAATACATCTAATGCTTTTGCTTTTGTATCTCCGTTCATATTATTTTTTGAATTAATTAACGAGTAAATAAAATATGCACCTCCTATAACAGCAAACAGTAAAAATATTCCTAGAATTGCGACAATTGTTACTACCATACCTATATACTAACATTTTCATGTTATAGTAGAAACTATGAAGAAAGAATCGTTGGAAAAGCTGGAAAATATAGCTATTGCCATAACTCATGGTGTGGGTTCTGTTTGGTCTTTAATAATTCACACAATTATTTTTATAACGTCATTTGGACTCGTATTTTTTGGTATAAAAATTGAAATGGTGTTGCTAGTACTCACAACTATTCTCTCATTAGAGGCAATTTATCTTTCTATTTTTATTCAACTCTCAGTAAATCACCAAGCGAAAGCTCTTGCTGGTGTTGAAAAAGATATTGATGAAATTCAAGAAGATGTTGAAGACATTGCAGAGGATGTAGAAGAAATTGCAGAAGACGTGGAAGATATCCAGGAGGCACATGAGGAGATACAAGAGGACATCGAAGAAATTCAAAAAGATGTAGAGGAGATTCAGGAAGCTCACGAAGATGAAAACGAAACAATATCGGGGAAGTAATTTAAATTTCTAATTAACCTAATTTCTAAGGTCTAATAAACGAAAATGCCGCAACTGGTGCGACATCTGCCCCTTTCGGGTTAGAACCTTCTCAAGAAGACTAATCAACACAGACGCAACCCTTTCAAAGGTGCTTACGCCTGCAATCTTCTTACGAATGTAAACAAAAGAACATTCCATCTTTTGCATTATTGGAGATGACTACGATTACTCAGAAGCTGCCGGTGACCAAACGAAGACAACTTCGTGACATCCTCATGGATACCACGAATATAGTATATATACCTACTCAAAAATATGCAAAACCCAGTTTAAGATAGATAGCACGACAGAAAAATAAACTGCCATTAAAAATGATGGAATGACGAAACCAGAAACTGTATAACTCGCCAAAAGAATTATTAAACCATTAATGACAAGAGAAAATGTACCAAGTGTAAAAAAGTTAATCGGCATGGTAACAATATCAATAATTGGTTTTATTGTATGATTTATTACAGCCAAAACAAGAGCCACAAGTAAAGCTATCCAACCGGTTTGTATAGAAAAAACAATAGGAACACCAACGTGCGTTATATAACTTGCTATCAATATTGCTATGGTGCGTATGATTATATAATTCATTTTTAGGAAGTTAAAAGTTTCTTTACTTCTTCTAATTCTTCTTTTGAAGCCACATAAGCTAATTTCTTTTCAAAATCTGCAGGCGAATTAGTTGGAACCAAATGCACATGAGCGTGTGGAATATTATAACCTTCTACTAAGACACAGACGCGTGCGCAATTGAACTTTGCTTTTAATATTTGTGATAAATACCGCACGCGATGCATGACATGGTCAAACATTTTTTCATCAAGTGAAAACATGTCGTCTACTTCTACTTTTGGAATAACAAGTGTATGGCCTTTTTGAATTGGATTTATATCTAAAATAGCAATAACAAATTCGTCTTCGTAAATTTTATAAGATGGTAATTCCCCTGCAACGATTTTTGAAAATATTGTGGACATGTATTAATTATAGTTCGTAAAGTTTGTAAAGTCCATAAAGTCAAAAGTAAACTTAAATGCGGGAATAGTCGCTTCGCGACTATTCCTGTATTTACTTTACAGACCCGCCTTGCCGGCGAGGCAGGCTTTGTGAACTTTATGGACTTTCAACTTGCTTCGCTATTCATAGCGAAGCTTCATTTTGCTGATTTAATCAGGATAGTTATGATTTCTTTCATGGAATATCCACAGGCCTTTGCTTCGGCTGGTATAAAAGACGTTTTTGTCATGCCTGGAATTGTATTAATTTCTAAAACATATAAATCATCATTCTTTAAAATTATATCCGTACGAGAAATTGATTTACATCCAATAATTTGATGACATTTAACTGCAAGATTTTGTATTCTTTTCATTGTTTCTTCATCTACATTTGCGGGCGTAATTTCTTCACATCCACCAGATGTATATTTTGCATCATAATCAAATATCTCACCTTTTGTTAAAACGACTTCTGTAGCAATGAGAGGAATTATCTCTCCTTCTTTTTCAATAACACCACATGTAAACTCTCTGCCTTGTATAAATTCTTGTACAAGCATTTCATTATTGTTTTTAAAAATTTCATTTAATGAATTTTTAAAATCAACATCTTTTTCAAATTTAAAAAGTCCAACACTAGAACCTTCATTTATTGGCTTTACAATAATCGGATAATCACAACCATGCTCTGTATTATTTTTTGTAATTACAAAACTTTTTGGAATTAAAATACCATTTGCATCTAAAATTTCATTTGTTTTATTTTTATCAATGGCTAAAGAAGAGGCTTTCGACGAAGAACCAACAAAAAGAATATTTAATTCTTCTAATTTCTTTTGAAGAACTCCGTCTTCCCCGTAAGCGCCGTGAATTATTGGAAATGCAATGTCGATATTCCTTCTTTTTATTTCTTCTAGCCCTTTCTGTTCATTATATAAAACTCCTTCAATTTCATATAAAAATTCTTTTGTAATAAATACTTCTAAAATTTCAAAAAGTTCTCTATCAATATTTTCTAAAATATTCTTTGCAGAAGAAACGGAAACTTCATGTTCACTTGATGGACCACCAAACAAAATTGCTACTTTTTTCATTATAAAAAGTATAACAAATTATAACTAAAATCCCTTATTTAACTAGAAATTTTAGTAAAAAATAATTGTGCGCCGGGCTGGGCTCTCTTACAAGTTTCGTCTCGTCGCCACTGAATAAGATGCAATAAGGGCTGGACTCGGTCACAAAACTAATTCCTCACTTCGTTCGTCATAATTAGTTTCGCGACCCCGTATTCGAGTCCAGACGTAAAGCAAGCAGTTGCTTTACTCCTAATACTAGCAAAATAATAAATAACCCATCTT
>DOZK01000009.1:21353-35422 GCA_003518045.1 Candidatus Nomurabacteria bacterium | reverse complement strand
AAGATGGGTTATTTATTATTTTGTGCGCCGGGCTGGAATGTCACAACCTTCGTTCGCTTCACTCACTTTCGGTTTTAAAACCCATCGGTTTTAACGCTCATGATTACATTCGCTATTTCCGCCACGGGAAAACTAAACACGTTTTCCCGACCCCTTTCCTCGTTCGAGTCCAGCCCGGCGCACGTAAAATTAAAAACATAGCCAAAGCTATGTTTTTAAATTTTACTAGTGCGCCGGGCTGGACTCGAACCAGCGGAGCCCGAAGGCGGAAGATTTACAGTCTTCTGTAATTGCCACTATACGACCGACGCAAAAGGTGCTGTGAGAAGGGAAAAGAGTTCCGCCTTTTGTCTGCCAGTTTCTAAACTGGTAAAGGAAGGGCCCGTAGGCCATTTGTGGTGATCATCCGATTTCACTCGGCCACACATCCTAGGTTTCATTGGTCAACTTGGCTCCTCACAGCAAAGATTATTCTACCAAAAAATGCAATATAAAGCAAAAAGTGTGACACCTACGGCGTTACTCTTTTTGTATTTTCTTGAAACCCCGCCTTGCTTGCGAGGCAGACCAAAAACTATTTATATAATTTCCAATTAACATGTCCGATTTCTGTCATTCCCGCGAAAGCGGGAATCCAGTGTCCAGAACCTGGATTCCAAATCAAGTTTGGAATGACACAAATTCAGACGATTAGTTTAATTAGATTTGGTATTATTTTTCTTTCTCCTCTGCTTTTTCTCTACGCAATTCCGCATTAAGTGGACTCAATATTTTCTTTGGCTTTTTTGCTTCAACTTCTATCTCGCCTTTTTTATCAAGCGACACGCAAGCAATACCTCCTTTTGAAATTTTCTTTGTAAGCATTAGCTGTGCAATTTTATTTAACACAACACTTTGCATAAATCTTTTCACTGGACGCGCTCCATAATGTGGGTCAAAAGATTTATCTGCAATACTTGCAACTGCTTCATCAGTTATTTCAAGCGTAATTTCTTTTGTGAGTAATCTCTTTGCAATTTCTTTTACTTGCAACTTCACAACTTCACCAATTTCTTCTTTTGTTAAGACATCAAAAATAATTGTGTCATCTAATCGATTCAAAAATTCTGGTTTGAAATAATCTTTCAAAGCTTCACGAACACGTTCCTTCACTTGCACATATTCTTTCCCTTCTTCATTATTACCAAAACCAATTTGTTCCATTTTTTGAATGTATTGACTACCAACATTTGATGTCATTATGATAATAGTATTTTTGAAATTAACAACACGTCCTTTATTATCAGTTAATCTTCCTTCATCAAGCAATTGCAAAAGTACATTAAAAACTTCGGGGTGTGCCTTTTCAATTTCATCAAACAAAATAACAGCATATGGTCTATGGCGTACACTTTCAGTCAATTGTCCAGCTTCTTCATAACCAACATATCCAGGGGGTGAACCAATTAATTTTGAAGTAGAATATTTTTCCATGTATTCACTCATATCAACTTTAATCAGTGCCTTCTCATCATTAAACATAAATTCGGCTAATGCTTTTGTGAGTTCTGTTTTACCAACTCCAGTTGGACCCAAAAACATAAATGAGCCAATTGGTTTTTCTGGATCATTAATTCCGGCACGTGAACGCCTAACTGCATCTGAAACCTTTGTAATTGCCTCACGTTGGCCAATAACACGCTTACCTAGCACTTCTTCCATTCTTGCAAGCTTTTCCTCTTCTTCTTCAAGCATGCGAACAACTGGAATACCAGTCCAACGAGCGACGACTCCCGCGATATCTTCTTCAGTAATTTCTTCTTTCAATATTCTGCGACTTTTTTGTGTCTTCTTTAATTTTTCAAGTTTCTCATTTAATTGACGAGTTAACTCTGGTATTTGACCATAACGAATTTCTGCAACGCGAGTTAAGTCTGCGCGAAGCTCGGAGTTATCTGATTCTATACGAAGTAATTCAAGAGATTTTTTAAGTTCACCAATTTCTCCCAAAATCTTTTTTTCATTTTCCCATTTCAATTCAAGCTCGCGAGTTTTTTCTTTTACATTCGCAATTTCTTCTTCAATTACGTCTATTCGCTTTTTAGCTTTTTTATCTTCTTCATCATTACGAGCAACCAATTCTTTTGTGAGTGCTTCCTTTTCAATTTCCAAACGCATAATACGACGATGTGCTTCGTCCAAAATTGGTGGCTTATTTTCAAGAGCAATACGAAGAGAAGATGCTGCTTCATCAATTAAATCAATTGCCTTGTCTGGTAGAAAACGATTTGTAATATATCTGGTAGATAAATTTACAGCAGAAACAAGAGCATCATCTGTGATACGAACTCCATGGAATAACTCATACTTTTCTTTTAATCCACGCAGGATTGCAAGTGCGTCTTCTTCAGATGGCTCTTCAATAAATACTGGTTGGAAACGTCTAGCAAGTGCCGGGTCTTTTTCAATATGCTTTTGATATTCTTTTAAAGTCGTTGCACCGATTGCTCGAAGCTCGCCTCGTGAAAGTGCTGGCTTTAATAAATTCGCCGCGTCTGCTGACCCTTCTGCTGACCCTGCTCCAACTATTGTATGTATTTCATCAATGAAAAGAATTATGCCACCTTCTGAGCGTTCAATTTCTTTCATAATTGCTTTTAATCTTTCTTCAAATTCTCCACGGAACTTTGTACCAGCAATTAACATTCCTAAATCAAGTGATACTAATTCTTTATTTTTTAAACTCTCTGGCACGTCGCCCTTTGCCATACGAATAGCAAGACCTTCAACCACTGCAGTCTTTCCTGTTCCTGCCTCTCCAATTAAAATTGGATTATTTTTTGTACGACGAGAAAGAATTTGCATGAGACGCATGATTTCTGTATCACGTCCGATAACTGGGTCTAATTTATCTGCGCGAGCAAGGTCTGTAAAGTTGCGTGTATATTTTACAAGTGCTTTATTTTTCTTTGGACTTTGTGCCTCTGTAATATTTTGAGCGCGAAGGTCTTCCAAAATATGATACGCGGCATTTTTATCTATTCTAAAACGTGCAAGTATTTCGCGAACTTGTCCGGTTGTGTCGAGCAATGCTAAGAAAAGATGCTCAGTTGAAACAAATTCGTCGCCTAAAGATTGAGCGACTTTTAGTGATGACTCAAGGGCCATTGCAAGCTCTGGAGTTAAATACATTTGATATGATGGACTCATTGTTGAAGATCCACCTGGGACTTCTATCGCATCTACTATTGTATCTGTTAAATGAATGACATCGATATCTAATTTTTCTAAAATAGCGTGAACAAGAGATTCTTCTTGTATTAAAATTGCACCAAGTAAGTGGAGTGGGCTCACTTGATTTTGTCCACGTTCAATTGCGAGCTCGTGGGCTCGACGTATGACTTCTTTGGCTTTGGTTGTGAAATTATTAAACTGTGGGGGCATAGGGATAGATTTTAGACAGTAGACATTAGATTTTAGAAAATACAAATGCGGGGTGTTAGAAGTTAGGGGTTAGAAGTTTAAAATACAAAATAACTAATAACTAATAACTAATAACTAATAACTAATTAAATACAAGTACATTGTAGCAGAGTTCTGGGGGTGCGGGATAGGTGCGAAGTCGGTCTTAACTGTATATATCTTTTTTACAGGAAAATTTAATAAAAGTCAACAGGTGCTAGCGCAAATTTTTAATTTATAATTTTTATTTAAATAAATACAAATTCTAAGAATTTTCTTTTTTGACTTTAATCAAAATATGTTGTATTGTTATAAAGTTCAATTTTTGAAGGAGACAAAAATGACCAGAATATATCTTCGACTAGTATTGGCCAGTTGGCCAGTCTGTCCTGAGTGTGAAAGCCCAGTTAAAGACTGGCAGATTGCTGCAAAAGAAAAAAGTGGCAGAATAAGTCATTTATTCTGTTTCCTAACCAGAAAGGAACAGAAGGGGGGAACACCTTCGGCCGAGGTGCTGAATAAATGAACCAACTTGAATCATATATCTCAACCTGCCCGGTCTGTGAAAAGGAGATTCCTCGAAGCGACAGGCTAGTTCTGGACGGTGGGGCAATACACTGTCCGGATTGCTGGCTCACCAAAGAGTGGCCAGGAAAAGGCTCCGTTTTTAAAGAACTACGAGACTTGCTCGAGTTCTAATTAGGGTTAAGAAATACTTAATCCTGCAAACCCACAAAGGGCCAGCTATCACAGCTGGCCTTTTTTTATATTTAAGCTAAACATTACTCCTGTGTATCATAAGACAAGAAATTGTTTTAGATACGAGGCGTGGTGAATTTTTAACTCCTAACACCTAACCTCTAACTCCTAACATTCGTATTTCTTACACTCGTTCTTCTACTGCATGCCAATCTATGGAACTTATAAAGGAATTAATATAATCCGCTTTCTTAATTCCATAATCTGTCATATACGCATGTTCGAAAACATCCATAACAAGAAGTGGGGTTGCTCCAGCTAAATGACCCATATCATGTTCGCTCACCCAAATATTAAATAATTTAGATTCTGCTTTATCATGAGCAAGTATTACCCAGCCGATACCACGCATAGAGCCGAGTGCAATAAAATCTTTCTGCCAATTTTCTACTGAACCCCAAGTTGTTTCAATTTTTTGTTTTAATGATCTTTCGCTTAAACGAACCCCACCTTTTATCATATTTGAAAAATAAAGTTCGTGTAGACGCATTCCATTCCATTCCCAACCAAAACGACGATGTAACTCCGCATATTCAGGAGTGCCTGCTTCTAGAGTTTTAAACTTTTCCATCAAAGTATTTGTATTTTTCACATAACCTTGATAAAGAGTGAAATGATTATTTAGCATCGCATCAGAAAATCCTGCAAGTCCTAATAATTGTGAAAAATCTTTGGGGGGGTAATTCATGGTAGTTATTTGTTATTAGTTATTAGTTGATACATACAGAATACCAAAAAAAAAGTTACTAGTCATTAAATCTTCATTAGAAGACCTGTAAGCATTCTACTGATTTGATTTAATTCATCCATAAGCAAGTTAAAATCTTTTTCATTTAAATAATCAATTTCTTTTGCAATCATTAATTGCGTTTCTATTTCTGCGGTTGAACCTTGAGCTATGCGTATGAACTGTGCAAAATCTTTTTTTGTTCCTCTCTTACTTCCTTCGGCCAAATTTGAAGCAATTGACACACTTGCTCTACGTAACTGAGAAGTTAGACCGTAAATTTCATTTACTGGAAATACTTTTGTAATTTTATAAATACTAACAGCAAGACTATACGCTTTTTGCCAAACAATTAAATCTTTATATGTTTTCATATACTCTAGTGTATTCCACTAATGACTAATAACAAATAACTAATGACTGAATTTTTCTTTTATTTCTTTTATTGCTTTTACTAAATTATCTAGGTCCGGCCTAGATGTTGAACGGCCGAGAGTTATGCGGATATTTTGTAAGGCTTCATCACGTGAAGCGCCGAGCGCTTCTAAAACATAACTACCATCTGACTCCGCTGATGCGCAGGCGGATTTATGTGATACTGCAAAACCTTTTGCATCTAGTCGGATAATCATTTCATCGGATAGAATACCAGGGACACGACAGTTAATATTGTTGGAAAGTCGAGTGGCAGTGGGTAGTGGGTAGTGGGTAGTGGGTAGTAATTCGGAATTCTTATATCCTCCTTGCTTCGTGCTTCTTGTATCTTGTATCTTCATGTCGTCAAAAGCGCCGTAAAAAGTAATGTCAGGAATATTTTTCGTAAGTTCTTCTTTTAAATAATCACGGAGTACTCGCAAGCGCACGGATTCTTTTTCTTTTAATTCTACTGCCTCTGTTAAAGCCTCAGCAAAACTAATTGCGAGGGCTACTGATTCTGTTCCACTGCGCATACCACGCTCTTGTCCACCACCTAATGTTGTTGGCTCAATTTTTATTCCCTCACGTTTATACAAAAGTGCAATTCCTTTTGGACCATAACATTTGCTACTATTTACTGTCATTAAATGCGCGCGAAGTCTGACAACATCGAGATTGCAATAATTCACTGCTTGGCAAGCATCAATATGAAAATAAGGATAATCAGTGTGAGTACGATTATTTTCCTTTTTCCATTCTTCAATTGCACGACCAATTTCTTTTACGGGTTGTATAGTTCCGATTTCATTATTTGCATACATAACAGAAACTAAAATTGTCTCGAGCGACAACGCTTCACGAATATCATTTATTTTTACAATTCCGTTTTCATAAACTGGTAAATAAGTTACGCGGACTTTTCCAGATTTTTCTAAATGACGAATTGGCTCGAGAACAGCGGGATGTTCGATAGCAGAAACAATAAAATGCGGGATAATGTTATTCGTTATTCGTTCTTCGTTATTCGTTGTACCCAAATAAGTTCCGAGGACTGCTAAATTACAAGATTCGGTTCCAGAGCCGACGAAATATATTTCATATGCGTGAGCATTTAAAATTTTTGCACAAATGTTTCTTGCTTTATCTAAAAGTCTTCCGGCTTGGTCGCCTTCTTTGTGTATTGCTGAGGGGTTGCCGTATATAGAAAGGGCGTCCGTGAGCGCGCGCTTCGCGCGCGCTCCAATTTCTGTAGCTCCAGCGTTATCCAAATACACTCTCTTTCTTTCAGAAAGCGCTGAATAACGCGGAAAGTACGCAGAATAACGCAGAAAAAAATTTCTAAATATATTATTAAAAAATGAAAACATAGTTTAAATAGTAAATAGTATGCAGCCTGCCTCGTCCGGCTGGCGGGTGGGCAGTAATACTATACAAATACTCTAACACATGCCGGGGCAGTTTCAAGTTTCAATAAAATTAAAAAAACCGATAAATTTTCCTTTTGAGAAAAGATATCGGTTTTTGAACGCTGCGGCCTGGTAGCCGCTGCATTCAAGTTTGTGGGGCCATAGCCCCACGTGAGGATCAGGTGTCTGTAGACGCCTTTGCTTCAACCATACCCAGGGTCTGGGGCATGTTGGCGGCCAAAACTTCGCTGGGCGACAGGAAAACCTGGAAGTCAAACACGTCATCGGACTTGGCGGCACCCAGGAAACCCGTCTTATCGGCATTCGCCGGCCTGATTTCGATCATGGGTGGTGTGTTGGCCGGGAAGCTGGTGAACATGCCTTGATCAACAACGGATGGCGATGATGTTGCGGCCGCAACACCTGTGCCAGCGAAACCAAGGCCAACCAGTGCGGCAGTAATGCTCAATGCTAGAACATTTTTTTTCATAAAAACTCCAATTTAAATTAGGAATTCCATGAACTAAAAGAACAACCACATGGAGTGGCGGTTCCGCCAGTACATGATGAGGCTTTCGACCTCATTATTTAAGTCTATCATTTTAAAAATACTAAATGCAAATGTTAGAAGTTAGAAGTTATGAGTTAGAGGTTATACCAAATCCAATTAGCGTCTTCCCTCTGTCATTCCCGCGGAGGCGGGAACCAGCCTTGCCGGCGAGGCAGGTCCAGTGTCTTGACCTGGACCCCCGCCTTCGCGAGGGTGACAATTCGTAGGAAGCGATTAGATAGAGGTAGTATCAGAAGTTTAAAATACAAATTTTCAATCCGAAAAAAATACATAAAAAAAGACCCGGCCCCATTTATCCATTTCTGGTAGAGGCACGGATCATGTAAGGTGGACTGATTTTCTCTTTCAAAAATTCAATCCGAATTTTATTGGCTTAGTTATTTTTGTTTTTTGTTTACGAACACATGGGTTCGCAAATGCTAAGCTAGCGGCCGGTCAACAGCGCACAAATTGACTTTCAGGCGGCATCTTGCGAATCATCGGTGTAAAGCCGGGCTGACTCATCCACGCCGTGTCGATTGGCCTGTCCAACGTTTTGATGGCTGTCGGTGGTTTGGCGCACTGAGCGTTCTGATACTGAGTGCTAGTCATGGCTGCGACCGGTGGCTTTCGGATTTCCCGATCGCGTGGCTTGACGATTTTTGTTTGTCTCGAAACTTGGTTCTGGAATCTTGGCATCGAAATATTCTCCTTGTTGATGCGTTTACTAACTTGTGGCAGAAATGATTCCCACCACCTGATAATACTACAATGAGATTGTAATTTGTGTCAACAGTTGCTACGCAAAATTTTGTTTATCAATTTCCAATTTTCAAAAAAAATACCAATGCGTGAACAGACACTGGACCTGCCTCGCCGGCAGGCGGGTTCCAACTTTCGTTGGAATGACAAATACTTATTTGATAACATAAAAAAAGAATTTTGTATTCGTTTGAAAATTGGAAATTGCAAAATTGAAAATTCCTACAAGATTATTTTTCCACAGGGAAAAATAATCCTGTGTTACACTCATCTCATGAATCTCCCCTACTTTCTAAAACTTATAGAAACTTTTCCAAGTATTCCACTGGCTGTTGCAATAATTATTCTTCTCCTTTATGTTATTTATCTTCATAGAAAAATAAGTCACTTCACTCGCGGAGAAAATGGTGCATCACTTGAGACTTTAATTAAAAATTGTGTTGACTCTGTTGCCGAGATTGAAAAAAGAAACGAATTAATTTCTAAACATGCCCTATCACTTGATGACCGCGTATCTCAATCTATAAGAAACGCTCAAACTATTCGTTACAAAGCATTTGAAGCTAATGGCTCTAATCAAAGTTTTTCTATTGCATTATTAAATGAAAAAGGAAATGGTGTTGTGCTTTCGACATTGCATGCTCGCGACCGTATTAGTACATTTGCAAAACCAATTGAAAAATATCTTTCCACTCATGATTTAACAGAAGAGGAGCAAAGTGTGATTGAAGAAAGTAAGAAGGCACATAGGAGATAGTTAAGGGGTGGTTATTAGTAATTAGTTATTTGTTATTAGTTGGATACGGGTGGCGCCTACGGCGCCACCCGTATCCACTTTTAACTAATGACTGATAACAAATAACTAATTACTATTTTTTTCGTGACTAATTCACGAAAACGTGGTATAATTGCCGTTATATTTATGTCAAAAACTTCTGAACCACAGATTGTTTCTCGCCAACCCGTCATTGCGGTTCTTGGACATGTCGACCATGGGAAGTCATCATTGCTTGACTTCATTCGCAAATCAAATGTTGTAGATGGCGAAGCTGGTGGTATTACTCAGCGTATTTCTGCTTACGAAGTTAAACAAAAACTAAGCGAAGGAGATATAAAATCTGTAACTTTCCTAGACACTCCAGGACATGCTGCATTCCAATCCATGCGTGAGCGTGGCGCAGAAATTGCAGACATTGCGATTTTAATTGTCTCAGCTGAGGACGGTGTAAAAGCTCAAACTATAGAAGCTTGGAAAACAATTGACGTTCATAAGTTACCTTATGTTGTTGCAATAAATAAAATAGACAAGCCAGGAGCTGATATTCAGAAGACAAAAAACTCTCTTGTTGAAAATGGTATTTATGTTGAAGGTTATGGAGGAGACGTGCCATGTGTAGAAATTTCTGCAAAAACTGGGCAAGGAATTGATTTCTTACTCGAAACACTTTTACTTTTAGTAGAAATGAATGAACTTAAAGCTGACCTTTCAACCGAAGCCACTGGTTATGTACTTGAAAGTTTTGTTGACCAAAAGCGTGGTATCTCTGCAACTTTAATTATTAAAGATGGAACACTCGCAGGAAATGGTGCAATAGTTGCCGGTACTGCACTTTCCCCTATTCGTATCATTGAAGATTTCGCTGGACGTTTAATAAAAAATCCTCGTGCTGGCCAACCAATAAAAGTTACAGGATTTGATGAGATTCCAAAAGCGGGAGCAATATTTGTTTCTTCATCGGACAAAAAAGCAATGGAGATTTTGCAATCAGAAACAAAATCAAATGCAATTCAAACAGTTCTTGATCCAAGAATTTATCGTAATGCAAAAGTTGTTATCCCTGTAGTTATAAAAGCGGACTCGCTAGGAACATTAGACGCTGTAAAAATGGAATTAAAGAAACGTGAGACTGATGATGTAAAAATAAAAATTATAGCAGAAGGTGTTGGTACAATTTCTGAAGGAGACATAATGCTCGCTTCATCTGATGAAAAAACTGTAATTATTGGTTTCGCTGTTAAATTAGAAGCAAAGGCTCGCGACCAAGCAGACAGATTTAAAATTAAGCCAGAACTTTTTGATATTATTTATAAACTTTCAGAATGGTTTGATACATTAGTTGAAAGTCGCCTTCCATTTGAAGAAAAAGAGATTGTGTTAGGAACACTTAAAATTCTTCGTAACTTTTCTTCACAAAAAGATAAGCACGTTATCGGAGGACGCGTAGAGACTGGTAAAATACAAAATAATACTGTTGTAAAAGTTATACGCCGTGGAGTAGAACTGGGCAGAGGAAGAATTGTTGAACTTCAATCACAAAAAATAAAGACTGATACAGTGAATGAGGGAAATGAATGTGGATTAATGGTGGAAAGTAAAGTAGAAATGATACCAACAGATATATTGGAAGCGATATTGGTGGAAAAGTTGAGAATTTAATAAAATTGCCTTAATCTAGTGAAATTGTTAGATTACACTAGATACGAGGCATGGAGAAACTTTTGAGTAAAATGTAGTAGACCTACATTGCACGAAAAAGTGAGGCTCCATAACAAAGTAGATGGTGTGATATAACAATTTAACATTATGGATATAAGTAGAGAACCCACCAAACGACAAATACAAATAGGGCTTGAAGTACTAGCAATTGCTCAGGACTTTTTTCAACGTGAATCTTCCGGTGCTTCATTAATCACAATTACAAGATGTGATGTTACAGCAGATATGAAAAATGGAACTATTTTTATGACTGTATTACCAGAATCCAAAGAAGCTGCTGCCCTAGATTTCGCAAAGCGTATGAGAAGTGAGCTTCGTCACTATGTAATGAAAAGACTTCCGGTGAAAGTCATCCCATTTTTTGAAGTTGAAATTGATTATGGAGAAAAAAATCGTTTACACGTAGATGAACTTTTAAGAAAAGATAAATTAGCGAATGAAGCTTATCAAAAAATGTTGAAAGAGAAGGCGGGAGAGTTGGAGGATAATTAAGAAAATTAAAAGCAGTATCTATTGATACTGCTTTTAATTATAAACTATTTTATTCGACACTAGACCAACATGTAGGAAATTTTGTTGAGTCTTCTGAATCTAATTCTAAAGTAGGTTTTTCAACAAAAGTTCCATCTTTACTGATCGATATTGACTTACATAACCATTCTTTATGTTTTTTTGCAAAAACTGAGTCAGGGGTTTTACCAGGCACTGCAGACTCTTGAAAGGTTCTTTGAATAAAATTGAGTTCTGTCATACTCTTATTCTCTACAATCATAGAATATGGATGGTTTAACTTAAAAGTACTACTAGCCAATCCGGGGTGAAGACAAAGATCTGAAGCAGAAACATTAGAATTTAAAGAATCTCTTAAAAATGTTTTTGTTTTTTGAGAATAAGATTTATTAACAATAAATTTAGAAAATAAATCAAGATAATGTTTTTGTTCTTTTATAATAGCCTCTGGGTCAGTTAATTTTGTTTTATCTAATTCGGCTTTTTGTTTTAATGATAAATTAACATATGGACAAGTACTGGATGCAATTTGAACATCACAGAAATAACTATTGTCTAAAGCTTCAGCTTCACTGGCATTTTCTTTTGTAGATAAAACAACGTTTCGCTCATAATCTTTATTTCCTACAACACCGAGACAGTAATATTGACCAGAGTTATCACACTTTTTTAATAGTACACTCATATAATCACCTTGCGGGGATAAATGATAGACTGGAGCACCCGCGCAAGAAGCATCTTTAGAATATACAGCAAACCAACCATCATTAACTAATGACCCTGGAAATTTTAAAAAATTTCCATCTTTTTTAAAAAGACTTGGGATTTCTTCTGAAAATCTTTTCAAAAAAGTATTCTGATTAACAGTATTATCCGAAGTACTTTGGTCTACTTTAAAAAGACCGTAATTGGAAAGATAATTCTTCTGATCAGATAATTCTTTTTGTTTAAAATTAATATCCGCCGTATTACTCATACTATTATAAATAATAACAAAAATGATAGGAATAATAGTCCAAATAGTTAAACCAATCTTATATAATAAGGGACCTTTATGTATTAATATTTTAAAATATCTAATAATACATAAAATATAAGATATTAAATATGCAACGAAGCCAGCAAAAATAAAAGGACTAAGCGCGAGAGTAAAAGCCAATCCATCGAATTCACCTTTGTCATGATGAGAAAGAGACTTTGAGTATAGAAACAAGAAAATACACCCTGATATAACAGCAAAAATAAATAATTTTATATATTGTTTATAAAGCTTCTTCAAATCAGCTTTATCTCCATTTTTATTTTCTATATTCATTTTATGATTTTAAAATTACTTATCTAATATAAATAAGTATACCACTCTATGATACAAATATAGGGCGAGACTCGGTCACAAGAGCACTCGCTTCGCTCGAAAAGCTCTCGCGACCCCTATTCGAGTCTCCGCAAATGACGAAGGTCATTTGCTTTCTACTGACAAAATAAATCAGGGCGAGACTCTCCGACAAGTAAATTTTTGTCGTCACAAAAATTTCTCGCCGGCCGCCGCTCGTGATTCAGGGCGAGATTCGGTCACGAAACTGCCTCGTTGCTAATACAGGGCGAGACTCGGTCACAAAGTCTATTTTTGATTACAAAAACATAAGACTTCGCGACCCCGTATTCTCGTCTCCGCAAATGACGAAGGTCATTTGCTTTCTACTGACACTGTGAATACAAAAGTATCCTACTATTAAGTAGGATACTTTTGTATTCATGTGCCCAGGGCGAGACTCGAACTCGCACGCGCGTTGCGCCAGACATTTTAAGTGTCTTATGTCTACCATTTCATCACCCGGGCAGGTGGTGCATAGTATATAAGAAATTTCACTTTTTTAAAAGCGTTATTTTTTCAAAGTAAAAATACCAATAATCGATACAAAGATTGCACCGAGCGTGTCCATCAACATATCTTTCTGTGCGTCCCAAATGTCTCCCTGTGAACCGAGGAATGCGATACCAGCATCTCCACCTTGTTTTACTGCATATTGCCATTCAATTAATTCATAGGTCATGGCAAGTGTTCCAATAAAACATATACCCAAGAAAAATGCCCAAAACTTTGTAGAAACTTTTTTATAAGTAAGAACATATTCTGCTAATCCATAAGCAAAGAAGCCAGCAAGAAAATGGCCGACTCTATCAAACATATTTCTTTCAAATCCAAAGAAGTTATTAAACCAATCAAATGGAACTCTTTCAAATGTGTAATATCCTCCTACTGTATGGAAAAATGGAAGTAGGCTCATTAATAAATACGCAGTATTTGAAAATCTAATTCCTCTAACATATAAGATTACTAAGAATAAAACAACACCTAAGATTGGAATATTCTCTGCATACCAAACATCGCGTGAATACGGGTTAATACCTAATGAAACAAATTCAATAACATAAATTACTAATAAAAAATGTGGAAAATACTTTTTAATTTTTTGCATTATTAAAAGTATAGCAGAAATATACAACCTCGTGAGACGCGGGTGGGATTTGGTCACAAAGTCTATTTTTGGTTACAAAAATATAAGACTTCGCGACCCCTATTCAAATCCCCAAAAAACAAGCAGTTGTTTTTGAGACGCGGGTGGGATTTGAACCCACGAATGACGGTTTTGCAAACCGTAGCGTTAAACCACTTCGCCACCGCGTCTTATTATTTTAAAACGGTAATTATCTTCGATTAATATTTCTAACGCTACGGTTTAAACCGTAGAGCTATATATACATCTCGCTCTGCTCGTGGAACCGCTTCGCCACCGCGTCTTATTATTTTCTTTTACAAATTACTTATAAAAGTTTTTCTATTTTAGCATATTTTTTAAAAGTACTCTAGAAAATTATTATTGTGTATGGTATAGTATTCAGCACAGAAATGCCCCTATAGCTCAGCTGGTAGAGCATCGGACTCTTAATCCGCAGGTCGTAGGTTCGATCCCTACTGGGGGCACAAATATTAAAATG
>DOZK01000009.1:0-21219 GCA_003518045.1 Candidatus Nomurabacteria bacterium | reverse complement strand
CATTTTAATATTTGTGCCCCCAGAGCATGACGTATAGACGTCATGCGTTAGGGATCGAACGAAAAACCGGTCTACGAAAAAGTATTTCAAAAATTGGGCTCAGTTATTTTTGAAATACTTTTTTGTCGGTTTTTCCCGGGGTCGCGAAACAATCTTTTTATAGAGTTCGTAGAACGAAAAGAAAAAGATATGTTTGGTGACCGAATCCCTACTGGAATATATTTACCTTGCGTTAAGAATCGAAGTATTACAGTGATGCCCGGCCTACACGGTAGACTGGGCCACGAGAGGCGGGCTGCGAGAAAAATTTTTTGACGAAAAAATTTTACTTGTAGCCGAATCCTACTGGTGGGACCGAATCCCCACCTTCTACTCAAACCCCTCCGGCACCTCCACCTCAAACTCAAAATCTTTTTCTCCTATTTTAAATTTAAGGTTAAGAGCGTGTAACATAATACGCTCGGATTTTATTTTACTTCCATATGCAATGTCTCCAACTATAGGATGACCTATATAAGTCATATGCGCACGTAATTGATGAGTGCGTCCAGTTTTTGGAATTAATTTTACAAGAGTTGTATTATCATTTCTTTTTATAATTTCAACTTCTGTTATTGCAGAGCGTAATTCCCCTCGCGGATTACTAGGATTTACTTGTTGCTTATAATCTTTTTTATTTCTCCCAAGTGGCGCATCTATAACAAAATTATCTTCTTTAACATTTCCTTCAACAACAGCAATATAAGTTTTCTTTATAGAATGATTTGTAAATTGCTCTTTCAATTCATCAAAAACTTCTTTTGTTTTTGCAACAACAATCACACCAGAAGTTTCTCTATCTAATTTATGAACAATACCACCAAGCTTAATTGTTCTTCCATCTTGAAGAATTATTTGATTATCAATACTAAACATATTTGGATATTTTTCAATCAAAAAATCAACCAAAGTTTCTTCAGTAGAATTATCAAATGGATGCATAACGACACCAGATGGTTTATTTAATACAACGATATTTGTATCCTCGAATATTACAGGGATATGCATAGTGTTCGCACTCTAACATATTTTCGTGTATAATGCTTTTTATTGAAATAAGAAATATGCCCAGGTGGTGAAATTGGTAGACACATCAGTCTTAGGAACTGATGCCGCAAGGCGTGAAGGTTCAAGTCCTTTCCTGGGCACAAAATAATAAATACCCATTCTGTAATCAGTATGGGTATTTATTATTTTGCGAGTATTGGAAGCAAATGACCTTCGTCATTTGCGTAAGGACTTGAATAGGGGTCGCGAAACTACTTCGAGCGAAGCGAGGTAGTTTTGTGACCAAGTCCTCTCTTTGGCTGATTTATTTTATGCCCAGGAAAGGACTTGAACGAAAAACCGGTTACGAAATCAAATCATAAAAATTGAGCCCAGTATTTTTATGATTTTATTTTGTCGGTTTTTCCCGGGGTCGCGAAATTGAGTGTTTTATGAATACCGAAGGTATGAAATAAAACACCAATTTGGTGACCAATTCCTTTACATACTTGCCACCCGTATAAAAATTAACGTCTTGTGTCCACTGGATTCCAAATCAAGTTTGGAATGACATACAAAAAATTTAATTCAGAAATGATATAACCAAGTCCTTTCCCATAAAAAAGCCGACCTCAATGGGTCGGCATTTCTCCTTTCGTTAAAAAGAGTTGTAGTCATTTAGCCCGAAAGCCAAACTGACCGAATGATGTTTTTCAAAGTGGTAAAGAACTGTTCACGCTCCAAGTCTAAACGACCCACGCCCATCTTTCGTGAAAGCTTCCCAAACGCGTTCGGCGTCTTCTCTGCTAAGACCAGATCGAACCATCCGCTCAATTTCACCAGCCTTCATAGACTGATTCATTTGACGGAAATCTCTTCCTGCGAGCTGTTGGAAGATGCGTTGTTGTTCTTGGTCTTGGAAGCCGAGCCATTCGATGCTGGCATTTGTCAACTCCAAGCCAAGGTGCTTCATACTCTCTTTCATGGACCGAACCATTTGAGAGGCAAGGCTGGATCCATTTACAAGCGTTTGCCAACGACAAGTTAGAATAAACATATTTGCACCTTGTTGGAAACATTCAGCAAAAAGTCTTTTGAGTTGTTCACGTGGATTTTCTGCCCCATCTTCCATAAGATTATCGACTATGGTTGGGTCAACAATCTTACCGATAGCGCTGACATTTAATACAACAGCCTTACCGTCGTAAGAATACGCGACCATTGTGCCAGTAAATGTTATCGGGGTTGTAGGAAAGCCGCGTACAGCACCAAAGAAAATTGACCAACGAGCCAGTGCGTAAAAACCGACCTGAAAGAAAAGTGGCAGTATTCCTGGTAAAGGATTTATTCCCTCTTTCAATCCCTGACCTGTTCGTCGCCCTCCTCGGAAGGTTACAACTTCAGCCATCTTAGCCTCGATGTTCCGTAGATTGCCAACATATTCACTGATGAATAAAACTGCAAAAATGGAGAGTGAGACGAGAAGCGAAGTATTGGTTACCTTTTGTGTTTCGAAGATTTCGAAATGAATGGGGCCAAGTACACGCAAGGTAACAAGCCAAAGCAAAGACCAAACGAGTGCCGGACCAGCCACAAGTAAATGACCTTCACCTTCGGTATATTGGTAATTTGTTTTGCTTATTTTCATGAATCCATAGGTCGTGGCAGTAAATGCCATAGCCATGAAAACAAAAATAATAATCAAAACAAAATCGAAGTCTCCTGAGTTTTTTATTTGTTTTATATATGGAGACCATGAGTACACAATGTATGTGATAACACAAGTCGCAATAGCAACCACAACAGTGTTCACCACGTCCATTGGCTTTGTTGATAGCATATCAATTGTCTGCCACCAATAGTAAACGCACAACAAGAATAGAAGTGCGAATCCAACCATTTTTATCTCATTCATGAGATACCCTTTCTACAAGTTAAAGGACTAAAATCTCGCTTTTGCAAGCTTGTGCGTATTCTTGCATAAATATGACAAAAAGCCAAAGATATTGTAATTAATATTATTTTGTAGTAGATTTGTATTAATTGAACAAAAGGAGTAACTGAAATGAGTAAATCTCAAAAAGTAGACATGACAGTACAACCGCGCTGGGGATTTTGGAATATTATTTCCTCAGCACTTGGCATTGTGATAGTCGCTGGAATAGTGATTGTGAGTGGATATTTTCTACTCATGAAACTTTTCAACTTCGTATGGCCAACATTACAATGGGCAATACCAGTTGGAATATATTTGGCTGTGGCGTTTTGGTTCTCTTACAAGGCCACACAAGCACCCGACAACGTTGCCCGCTCGCACAGGCAATGGCAATCTGTTAATTTATGTGTGAGACTTCTCATCATCCTATTTATCCTTTTCGCGGACATGCGAACAGTGGTCGGGCTATGATGAAAGAAGGGCGCGACCGATGTTTGTCCATGACAAACAAAAATAATAATTAGGTCGCGCTTTTTGTATTGGTTTTTTGCCTGAGCCACTTGGCAAAAAACAACCCAGCCACACAGTGTGTGGCTGGGTACCCGTTTCTTTCATTTTTACAAAGGATTTTTCCAAGGCCTTGCCTTGGAAAACAAAATTTTTATATTAATTGTATTAGGCCCGGCCTAATACATGGGTCTGACCTATGAGAATTTACACACCCTAAATTTGACAAAATCCATATTTGTGATAGATTAATTTTAATTGCTCATAAAAATATAAAAGCAAATCGTTCATCAACAATTTTTAAGGTGTCCTATGACTCACTACGAAACATTGGGTGTTTCGCGTGATGCGACACCTGAAAAAATACACGAAGCGTATCGGCTTATTGCCAAGCGTACGCACCCACAAAATACTGGTAATGATAAAAAATTACTTGTCATTTTTGTTGGGGCTACAAAAGCATACAAAGCTATCCGACTTCCTGAAGATCGTAAAAAATACGACTTAGAGCTTCAGCTTGCTGAAAATCCTCCGATGCAAAATCCAGTGGTTAAGCAAGCAAGCCAGAAACACTCTGCTCCACAAAAGAAATCTGGAGTTTTGGAATATCTGACGAGCTTAGAATTTTTTGTATCAATGATTCTTAGCATATTCCTATGTGCTGGTTTCTTTGTATACATCAAAAATGTTGAAATGAAAGAGCGGATCAAAAATTTCAACCAAGAGACGGAGCTTCGTAAAAGCCTAGGGTGTGAAAAAATCTATCCGGAATATATGTATCCGGGTGATAAAAATCCAAATATCGGTTGTCGTGAGACGCCAGTACACAAAAGGAAATACACAAAATAGAAGGTCGCACGGAAGTTCCGAGCGGCCTTTTTTAATTTTCTAAAAAAATTTAATTTTTATCAAAAAATAATTACAAAATTAATTTTGGTATAACAAAAATCTATAATCCGTTAGAGCTTGACAAATATAGGTATTAGTGTAGTGTTGTAATCAGAAGTATATTTATAGCTATATGTGCTTCAAAGGTCTAGCTTCGGCTAGTTTTGTATCCGACCGTC
This sequence comes from Candidatus Nomurabacteria bacterium, assembly GCA_003518045.1. GTDB lineage: Bacteria > Patescibacteriota > Minisyncoccia > Phycocordibacterales > UBA5272 > UBA11704. The sequence goes on along the minus strand of DOZK01000009.1, from coordinate 16,683 downwards.
ATAGCGTTTTTCGCTTAAAACAGTCAACTTGAAAAAGGAGAAAGTAATGGACCATCCATTAATCACGCGGCCACCCGCACCCACCCCGGCGCCAGCCACTGCAACCGCCGCCGAACCCTCGGCAGCAGAACTGCTGGCAAGGGCCGACACGCTCCAAAAAGCTGTCGAACAGATCAACGGCGGAAAGAAAACGAAGAACCTCATCTTCGTGGCTGTTGTGTTGGCAGGGATAGCCTCACTTGCTTACTGGGGACTCACAGGAACAACGGTGAACAACAATAAGACAAGTGTTGATCTCGGCTGTATCGAGCTTCGCAAGCTCCATCCCACGGCGAAATGCCCTGGGGAGGATGGCTATGCGTCGCTCCCTCCAGCGAGGTCTTCTGGTTACGACTCGCCTCCACCGACGATGACAACACCGCAATCGGCCTACGTGCCGCCACCGGTGCGGAGCTACGCTCCACCTCCGCAAACCCAACAAACACAGCAACCCGACAGAAGTTGGGGACCTGTGATTAATTTGGGTCGAGGAAATGTGGAAGTTGACTTCATTGTCAACTCAAAAGGGCGAGCACTCATCTGTGGAGATGTTGCAATGCCGACGTGCCTCCTGGCTGGGTACACAGCCCCTGGTGCGGAGTTGGACGAGGCCAAATGTGGCCCAAATCGGAGAATTTTGCAAATCATTCCAGGGGAATGTGCAAAAATTTCCAAACTTTAATCAACAAGGAGTACGCCATGAGCGACGCGTCTACAGCCCCTGCTGGGGATGAAAAGAAATGGTGGTATTTAGCTGCCAAAATCTTTGTTACAGGCTTTGCCATTTATTTCGTGCTGGACTTGTTCAGCTCTAAGTGGTACGAAGCTGGCACGAACTTTGGCAATGGGACAACGAATGCATTTCGCCCCCTGCCACAAGCCCGTGAAGGTATCAGTATGCTGGTGCCACTTGGTGTCAACGTTGCTATCATGATTGCGGCCATTAGCCTGGCGCTGTCGATTGGCAAAGACAACAAGAAAGTCGAGGCCCTGAACAAGGAAATCGGCGAGTTGAGAGCGGCGGCGGCCAAGAAAGCGGCGGCGGCTACACCAGCAGCGGCAGCTCACTGAAGCACATACCGAGGAACACAACACGTAGTTAATTCTACGTAAAAAGGGATGATAACTCTCCCTCACAAAATTATCCAGCGATAAAAAGCTGTAAGAACGGGCCATAAAACTCCCTTTCACGAAAACGACGCCACCTTCTTCACGCAGGTTGGCATATGTCATTTCGCGGAAGAGACGTTGGCCCGTTTTTTTGTTTTCCGATTTAAGTCAGTTATCGGAAAACAACCCAGCCACGCGGTGCGTGGCTGGGTACATTAATACAATTTCCAATTTTCAATTTTGCAATTTTCAAAAGATGCAGACACTGGATTCCCGCCTACGCGGGAATGACACACCGACGGAAAAATAAGCACACGTATTCCCTGGGTGTGGCCGAACCCGCGCCCACAAAGTGGGAGGCCACACCCCTCCACCCATCTTTTTATGATTTAAAAAAATAAACTTATTTTTTGTATTTGAATTACTTTATAAACTTTATGGACTTTATAGACTTTCGACTTACACCGACTTCTTAACAAGTGTTCATACACACCCATTGCTCATCTTCTCAAGATATACTAAAAACATGAAGATAATTCCTCGCAATGAATTCCCCAATCATCCGCTCCTTTCCCGTTTACTGGAATTGCACGACATCCCCGAAAAAATTTACATCGAAGGCGAACTCCCAGAAATTTCTATAGACGAATATGGCAGAGCCAATCCTCGCATACTAACAATAGTCGGCTCACGTAAACACACAACTTATTCTGTAGACGTTATAGAAAATCTTCTCCGTAATTTATCTGGCTCACCAGTTATAATTCTCTCTGGCTTAGCGCTCGGTGTTGACTGTATGTCTCACAAATCTGCATTAAAATATAATTTAAAAACAATTGCAGTCCCCGGAAGTGGACTAGATAAAAAAGTTTTATATCCAAAAACAAATTTATCTCTTGCGGAAGAGATTTTAGCAAATGATGGTGCCTTACTTTCAGAGTTTGACCCACTCACTCCACCCGCCCTTTGGACATTCCCCGCTCGTAATCGCATCATGGCAGCGCTCTCAGACGCCGTCCTTATAATAGAAGCCGAAGAAAAGTCAGGAACACTCATTACCGCTCGCCAAGCCCTCGAACTCGGCCGAGACATCGGTGCAATCCCCGGCAACATATTTTCAAAAACTTCCGACGGAACAAATATGTTAATTCGGGAAGGCGCATATGCAATTAGAAATATAAAAGACTTACATGACTTACTACATATCTCTGTAGAAGAAAAAGAAAATATTATAAATGAAAATCTCACTGATTTAGAAAAAATAATTATTGATTTATTAAATGAACCGAAAGAAAAAGATGCTCTATTAATAGAGAGCAAATTATCTCCAACGGATTTTCTCATCACACTTTCTTCGCTTGAAATAAAAGGCATGATACAAGAAACATTTGGCGAAATACGAATAATAGTGTAAGGTAGTTACTAGTTTATGGTTATTAGTTATTAGTAGAATACACAAGACACAACAAAATGATGTGCTACTATACAATGAACACGTTGATATTTCTTATAACTATTAACTAGTAACCATCAACCACCCCCCATGAAATTACTCATTGTCGAAAGTCCATCAAAAGCAAAAACTATTGCAAAATATTTAGGAGGCGAGTACGAAGTACGCGCCTCTGTTGGACATATTCGTGATTTACCAAAGAGTAATAAAAAAGCTATAGACATCGAAGGCGGTTTCATTCCACACTATGAAGTCTCTGTTGGAAAAGAAAAAGTTGTAAGTGAAATAAAATCTCTCGCCAAGAAAGCAAATGAAGTATTACTCGCAACCGACCCCGACCGTGAAGGAGAAGCGATAGCATGGCATATACAAGAGGCCTGCGGATTAAAAGGTGCCAAGCGTGTCGCCTTTCATGAAATTACTGAAAGCGCCATAAAAGAAGCTATAAAACAGCCAAGGGAAATTGACATGAATTTAAAGTCAGCCCAAGAAGCGCGCCGAGTGCTCGACCGTCTTGTAGGTTATGACCTCTCAGGAATTATTTGGAAAAAAGTTCGCTATGGACTCTCTGCTGGTCGCGTACAATCCCCTGCGCTTCGTATTGTTATGGAAAAAGAACGTGAGATACGCGCATTTATTCCTGAAACATATTTCGTATTAGCTGGTGAATGGAAAACAGAAGGCAAAATAAAAGAAAGTAAAACTTACACTCTCGCACTTGAATGCGAGGAACAACCGAAAGTAAAAGATGAAGCCGAGAGAATTGTAAAAGTTGGTCGTGCAAGTAAATGGGAAGTTACAGCACTCGATGGCTCGGATGTCTCTCGCTCACCACGCGCACCATTTACAACTTCTACTCTCCAACAAACTTCTTCATCACGCCTAGGATACGCACCATCTCGCACTATGGGTATCGCCCAAAAACTTTATGAAAAAGGACTCATCACTTATATGCGTACAGACAGTACAACACTTTCAAATGTTGCATTAGGCGAAATTGCAAATACTGTAGAAAATACTTTTGGTAAAAATTTTCTTGAAGTCAGAACTTATAAGACAAAAGCAAAGAATGCTCAAGAGGCCCATGAAGCTATTCGTCCGACCCATGCAAGCACACGTTATGCCGGTACAACAGATGATGAGAAGAAATTATATTCTTTAATTTGGGAACGTACAATTTCTTCACAAATGAAAGATGCAAAACTTCGCCGTTCAAAAGTAACTGCAAATATTACAAATGGAAAATCTACAATTCCAGACTTTTCTGTGACTGGTTCTGTTGTAACTTTCCAAGGTTGGTTAATAGCTGACCCAGACGCCAGAGGAGACGATGTGCAATTGCCAGAACTTAATGTTGGGGACAATTTAAATCTTTTAACTCTTCAATCAATAGAAAAGCAAACTCAACCGCCATCTCGTTATACAGAAGCTGGTTTAATTAAAGAATTAGAAAAGCGTGGCATTGGTCGCCCTTCTACTTATGCGTCTATTATTTCTACAATTGAAGACCGTGGTTATGTTGATAAAATAAATAAAGCATTGCATCCAACAGATACAGGTGAAGTTGTAACTACATTTTTGGAACAACAACTTGGAGAATATATTTCTGATACTTTTACAGCGGACATGGAAGACAAATTAGACAAGATTGCAAATGGCGAGACAACATATTTAAAAACACTGTCTGATTTTTACGGACCATTTTTGAAAGATGTTAAGAGTAAGGAGAAACTAGAGAAAGCAACAAACTTGGGCGATGCGCCAGAGGATTTATTATGTCCACTTTGTAAGGCAAAGATGGTTATTAAATTAGCGCGCAATGGAAAGTTTTATTCTTGTTCAAAATATCCAGACTGTATGGGTGCAAGAAAATTAGATGGCACGGTAATGGAAGGACCAAAAAAACTTGGCAAAGCATGTCCTAAATGTGAAAAGGGAGAATTGATGGAACGCGAAGGACGTTATGGAAAGTTTATCGCCTGCTCTAATTATCCAAAGTGTAAATATATTGAGCAAGATGAAGAACAAAGAAAAGCAAATTCAACTGGCGTGAGTTGCAATAAATGTAAGGATGGATATATGGAAGAAAGAAAAGGACGCTTCGGAGTTTTTTATTCTTGTTCAAATTATCCAGATTGCAAACATATAATTAAAACTCGTCCAACAGGAAATAGATGTTCATATAAAAAAGCAGATGGAAGTATTTGTGGAGAATTAATGATGACTGGAACTAAAACAATTCCTGAGAGATGTAGCGAAAAAACTTGTCCGAATCATAATCCACATAAACTAGAAAATAAAGTTTAGAGGAAAGAGTTTACAGGTAAGAGAAAATGCAACTAACTTACGTTATAAGTTAGGGATTAAAAGTTTTAATACTAAAGCAAGAAATCAATCTGCTCGCAGATTATCTTAAAAAAATCACCTTTTAGATTAGACCAGAAACAAATAATTAAATTATTGCTATTAATTACTCTGATCGGTATAAACCTTGGGATAATACTTCCCTTGTAATTCTTTGAATTTTGAAAAGGTTGCATCATTTCGAGACTTTCTAATGTCTTTATAGAAAACCTGTTGTATTTTTCCCAATGCACTTCTCTTTTCTTGCTCTGAAATTTCAGCACTATCAAGTTCCTGAAGAACTTGAAGTAACTGAGCCTGACTAGAATAAGAAATAGAAGGTACCTGAAGTTTATCTTCCAAGACACTACCAGAAAGAGCTATTTGCGCTTTTAAGTTTTGTTCAAAATCTCTTCCAACATTTTTTCTTTCTTGTTCATGACCACCAAACAGCCGTCTGGACATTGCTTGATAATGTTCCAAACGTTGTGCATCAGTTAAATTAAGATCAGAGCGAACTCCTTCAAGCCACATTTCATATGCTCGAGACTCAATTGGTTGACTAGACTCTTTACTAAGCACTCTTTTTTTCATGAAATCATGGAATCTCTCTTTACCCGATGAAATAATATAGATTCCACTTTCCTTGATGGGTTTTACTAAATATTTTTCGTCCTTTTCTGCTTCAGTCAAAGGTTCTTGTAGTAAATATTCTCTGTCCTTTTCTACTGCAGCCCTGGCTTTGTCTAAAATTGAATCCCTTTCAGCTTCTAATTTTCCAAGAAGTTCTCCATTGTATGTAGCTTTTGCCTCGTTTATCTGTTGATCTAAATCGGCAATGGTAGTTTCCCCTTTTTCAGGGGCTGTAGTTGGTTCAGGTGGATCATTTAATTGAGTCATATTTGATATCTAAGTTAATATAAAATAAGTATACATCTATTTAAACAAAACGATAATAGAAGGAAAGAATAATACAAAGGCTAAAACATGCTTAGTATAAGTTTTTGTTTTTGTATTGTCCTCCTAACCTCTAACACCTAACTTCTAACTAATCATATTCAGCTACTATAAGCTGCAATCTGTAGACTACAAACTCCCTTTGTGGTATTGTAAATACATGTCCCCTAATACTTTTTCTGATACGAACCCTGAAAGGATATTCGCCCTATTACCCAAGCTTACCCAGAAAAATAAGGATTTAATTACTCATGCCTGTGAATTTGCGAAGATGGCGCACGAAGGCCAACTTCGTAATTCTGGAGAACCATATTACAATCACGTCTTTGCAACAGGAGTAAATCTCGCCATTTTAAAAATGGATACGGATACTATTGCTGCGGGAATTATGCATGATGTTCTTGAAGACACAAAAGTTACTGAGGAAGAAATGACAAAAGAATTCGGTGAACATATTACAAAACTTGTTCAAGGAGTTACCAAGCTCGGAAAGCTACGCTATTCAGGAATGGAGCGTCATGTGGAATCATTACGCAAATTTTTTATTGCAATGGCAGATGATATTCGCGTGGTGATTATTAAACTCTGCGACCGACTTCACAATATTCAAACCCTGCAATATGTAAAGCCTGAAAAACAAAAACGTATTGCACTTGAAACAATAGAACTTCATGCAAGACTTGCTGACCGCTTAGGAATGGGACGACTAAAGGCAGAACTTGAGGATGCAGCTTTTCCTTTTGTATATCCGGAAGAATATAAAAAAACTGTAGAACTTTTTAATAGCCTTAATCCAATTTCTGAAGAATCCACTGAAATTGTTGTTAAAAAATTAGAAGACGAATTAAATATTTTCGATGTTCACATTGAAAGAATAGACTCTCGTATAAAACATTTATATTCTTTGTGGCAAAAACTTAAACGTTACAAAATGGACAGCACAAAAATATATGATGTTGTAGCACTTCGTATAATCGTGCCACAAATAGCTGATTGCTATCAAGCTCTTGGAGTTATACATGGACTTTATCGACCTGTACCTGGAAGATTTAAAGATTATATTGCTGTACCAAAACCAAACGGTTATCAATCATTACACACAACTATTTTCTCAGGTGATGGGGATACTCTTGAAATACAAATTCGTACAAAAGAAATGCACCAAGAAGCAGAATACGGTATTGCTTCACACTTAGGGTATAAGGAAGTTGGAAAAAATGTAAGCGAACAAGAATTAAAAAAGAAAATTAGTTGGACAAAAGATTTATTGGAATGGCAAAAAGATGTTGAGCATCACAAAGATTTCTTGAGTAATTTAAAAACTGATTTTTTCCAAAACCGTGTATTCGTTTTCACTCCAAAAGGAGATGTGGTTGATTTACCAGAGGGTTCTTCGGCTATAGATTTTGCATATTCTATACATTCAAAAATCGGAGACCATATTTCTGGAGCAAAAATAAATGGAAAATTAGTTCCATTAGAAACCACTTTAAAAAATCGTGATGTTATAGAAATAGAAGTAAAAGAAAGTGCTTCACCAAAGCGAAAGTGGATAGATATGGCTCGCACAACAATTGCTAAAAGAAAAATTAGACAATATATTAAAGAAAATGGCGGATTGATAGATAAGTTTTTGACAAGGTAAACACAGTTATTAGCCACTAGGGTATAGCCAATAGTGAAATACAAATGCGTGAGCCGAAGGCTCACGCATTTGTATTGTATTTCTATACCCTATACCCTAAGCTCTAACAACTGGGCCCTAAGGTGCCACCAAAGAAAACCTCTGCACTTTCTCATGAACATCTTCAAAATCACACATGTCATACCATTCATCTAATGGACGAACGAAAAATGGTGCGTCAGGATTTTCATACATTGGCTCATATACTACCATCCAAATTTCAAGATCTGAATGAAGAGCGAGCGCTTTAATTTTATAATAGTCCCCTTTAAAATGTTTATAAACTTCTCCCTCTTTTGGATATATTTCTGGTAATTCAATTTTTTCTCCTTTCATAAGATTTTAAGTATACACCGCTTACGCGAAGTTAAAAGTCTATAAAGTCCATAAAGTTGAAAGTCTATAAATAATATAAGATACGTAAAGAAATTTCTGTCTTAAATCAAATACTAACCTGGATTCCCGTCTTCACGGGAATGACAACACGAAATACAATGGTTTTGTTATTTAAAATATTTAAATCAAAATTAAAAGTGTTACAAAAGAGAATTGTGTCATTCCCGCGAAGGCGGGAATCCAGGTCTTAAAGACTTCGATATAAATCTATCCACTCGGGATTATTTTCCTCAATAATTTTAATTTTCCACTTACGGTTCCATTTCTTTAATTGTTTTTCTTTTGTGAGGGCTGATTCAATAAGCTCAGTTGATTCATACCACACTAAAATATTAACGTCATACGTTTTTGTAAAACCATCAATTAGTTTTTCTTTATGTTCGTAAATTCTTCTTTTTAGATCATTAGTAACGCCAATATATAACGTTCCATTCCTTTTATTTGCAAGTATATATACATAATATATTTTCATAACCTGGAACTGCCTCGCCGGCAGGCGGGTTCCCGTCTTCACGGGAATGACACAAAATACTAAATTGAGAAATTTTTAACAGAGTAAAGATCCTCTTCTTGTTCCTGCTCCCCTTCTTTTACTTCTTCAATTGATCTATCATCTAATGACGCATCCGTTGCCATATACATATCTACCGTGTCCTCTGGTAATAAATCTTCTTCTATTGCTTCACTACTTGTTTGTATTGCAGAATTATTTACAAGGTCTAAAACTTCTTCTTGCGTTACCACCTGTCCTAAGTCAGAAATATTTGAAGACTCAGGAATTATATTTTCAATAACTCTCTTTTCATAAACTGGACGTATTGGACCAGGGCTAACTGGAAAAGTTTTTAATGTCTCTATATCTTCATCACGAATAGTATCAAACATTCCTTTATGAGTTTTTTCTTCACCAGCTTTTCTGATTGCAAGAGAAAGTGCAAGTAATTCATCATAAGAAAAATATTCGATAGAAATACGCCCGCCTCTCTCGCGTGGTTCTATTTGTACTCTTGTACCTAATGTCTCGGCCAACTTTTCTTCCATGTCCACAACCTCTGGTGTCATGAAGTGATCCTTTTTACGAACTTTTTCAAATGCGATACGGCGTGCAATACCTTCGGCTTCGCGCACTGTCATTTTACGAACCATCATTTCTTTAAACAAAGTCATTTGCTGGTCAGGTTTGTCGATAAGCATAAGTAGCGGACGAGTATGTCCTTCTGAAATTTGTTTTTTAGAAATCGCATCGAGAATATCTTGTGGCAACATCAAAATACGCACTGTGTTTGAAACATATTCACGACTCTTTCCAACTTTTCTACCAACGTCAGCCCATGAGAGTTTAAATTCTTCTGCGAGTTGCTGGAATGAATGTGCACGCTCGACTGGATTTAAATCTTCACGTTGTAAGTTCTCAATTATTGCAAGCTCAAGTTTTGCGCGACTGTCATCCCCAGTTCTCACAACAACTGGGACTTGATTTATACCCGCTAATTTAGACGCGCGAAGCCTGCGCTCTCCTGCAATTAATTCATAAGAAACTTTTATTGAGCCATCTTCTAAGGATTGTTCTAATCTTGAAACAACAAGTGGTTGAAGCACGCCGTATTGACGAATACTATCTGATAATTCTTTTAATCTATCTTGATCAAACTCGCGTCGTGGTTGATACGGGTTTGGAACTATTTTTTCTACCTCTATCCAAAAAATTGATGTTTCTAATTGCGCCATAGGTTTATGAAAAGAGTATAACATCAAATAGTTTTTAGTTTCCAGTTTTTAGTTCGACGAACGAAGGTGAGGAAGACACTGAGGATAGCAATCCGAACGTGTTTCAAGAAAATACAAATACATAAAATGAAAACCGCCCTAGAAGAATTCCTAGGGCGGTTTTCTTCGGGGGCGGAAAGTCTCAGCATGAAGCAAAGCTGAGACCCAAGACATACGTGTAGCCCCAGCAGAGGAACCACAGAGCAATCGGGACAACGGGGTGGTACCAATCCACACCCGCCGGACCGGGCTGCTTCAACATCCGATAGGCCGCATAGGCCGTTGCAATTGTCGCCATGACGAGTAACGACAAAAAAATCAGCGCGATGGCAGTACCATATATCATACAAACTCCATAAATCTCTTATAAAGGCAAGAGAAAAACCTATACTAACCTAAATATAACCCTAACATTTTTAAAGAAAAAGTCAAGCTTTACAGTAGAGAGGACTCGGCCACAAATCTTTTTCTAAAAATAAATACGAGAGGACTGAACAACCTTCGTTCGCTTAATTTGTCGGAGGAGAGACTCGGTCACAAAACTATTTATAAAAAGAGAGGACTCGGCTACAAATCTTTTTTCGATGCCGGAGAGAGGACTCGGTCACAAAACTACCTCGCTTCGCTCGAAGTAGTTTCGCGACCCCTAGTTCTCGTCCCGTAAGCCAAGCAGTTGGCTTACTTTCTAAAACCGGCACAAGGTGAATACAAAAAGACCAGCAAAATCAGCTGGTCTTTTTGTATTCATGTGCCGGAGAGAGGACTCGAACCTCCACACCTTTCGATACACGATTTTGAGTCGTGCGCGTCTACCATTCCGCCACTCCGGCTTGTGTTTATTATTCTACAACCTACCACCTAAAACCTATAAACTATCTTTAGATATACTAGCATATCATTAAAAATGGTGGTAGGATATTATTCTCTGTACATTAATAAAAACTGTGCGGGAAATTTCAACAACCAACGAAGGAGCTACTCGTGGCAAAAACAAACATTAAAATACCTGTTGACAAACAAATCAGCCATAACCTGCGAGTCCAGGCTACGGTCGAAAAAATAAAAACTGCCAGTTGCACTTTACCTGCTTTTGAAGAGGTATGTTGCAAACTCGTTCGTACTAACAAATGTCCTTCAACTGGCGGTGTCGACCAGTGTGTCAGCACCAACAGGCCGCAATGAAGAACTCCGCAACAAATCCAGACTTGAGAAAAGAAATAATCAAGAGTCTGGCAACAGGGCGACGAGAGACGGCGGTCAGTGAGCAAATTTGCCTGACTGTTTGGGCGCTTGCTCTCAGGCTTGAAGTAACACCGGAGGAGGTTTTACTTGAAATTAAATCGATGGTCCGTGGCAGACTAGTCTGCCGGCCATTTAGGCACAATAAGAGGTTCTTTTCCTTGACCCTTAGGGGGCAAGAAATGGGACCGCTAAAATTCGCCACGTGAGTGGTAACAAAAAAAGTGTAACACTGAAATGTGTTGCCGCCTGACCATGTGTCAGGTTTTTTTAATGTAAAAAACCATATATTAAAATATAGGACGGACGCAAAGCGTCCGTCCTATATTTTCTTGAAACTAAAAACTGGGAACTTGAAACTGTCCTAGATTTTCCCCACCAAATCCATTCCTGGTGTTAAAGTCTCATCTCCTTCTTCCCAAGAAGCAGGACAAACTTGATCACCGTGTTCACGCACAAATTGTGCAGCCTTTACTTTACGTAATAATTCTTTTGCAGACCGTCCAATTGAATTATCATTCACTTCCATACTTTTTATAACTCCATCTGGGTCAACAATAAATGTTCCACGTAATGCCATTCCCTCTTCATCAATTAAGACATTACAATATGTACTCAATTGATGATTTGCATCAGACGCCATTGGATATTTTACTTTTTTAATTGCTGGCGAAACATCTTGCCATGCTTTATGTGCATAAGCGGTATCTGTTGATACAGAAATTATTTCGCATCCAATTGTTTTAAATTGTTCATATACATTTGCTAATTCTTCTAATTCTGTTGGACAAACAAAAGTAAAATCCGCTGGATAAAAGAAAAGCACATACCACTTATCTTTGTAATCTGCCAAAGATAGAGTTTTAACTTTTCCATCAACATATGCTGGCATAGAAAAGTGTGGCATCTCTGTACCAATTAATGATCCACTGTAATCATTCATATCCAACATTCCGTCGCACGCTCCACATCCACATGTATTATTTTCTGTTGTCATGTTTTTAATAGTTATTCGTTATTAGTTATTAGTTATTAGTAAATTACAATTTTGTATCTTGTTTTGTCATATTTATCGTATATCGGGAGAAGTATATTATAGCACTTGGGGAGAAGTGGGTGTTAGAAGTTAGAGGTTAGGAGTTTTAATACCGAAGCGCGCCTACGACGCGCTTCGGTATTTGTATTTAACTTCTAACCCCTAACTGTTAGCTCTTAACTGCATTTTGTTACTTTACTTCTAACTTCTAACGCCTAACCTCTAACTTGTCTTCTAGAAGGAATACTCGCTTGCGTAATCAATAATGTCATCTGATTCCCCCATTGCCACATTTGCAGTTGTATCATGCATAAAAGGCATGGTTTTTGCACCTAATGCTCTCACTTCATTTAAAAATTGCTCGTCATCAATATTTCTTTCTTCGTAGGTTAATCTACGTTCAGCAAAAACACGCTTAACTTTTTCACAATATGGACAATTATTTTTGGTATAGAGTATTAACATAAATATAAAAGTTAGGAGTTAGAGGTTAGACTATTCTAACATAAATTTAGATTTATGACTTTTTTGAAAATTGGAAATTGATAATTGAAAATTTTTTAGATACCTTGTTTTTATATCAAAAAACTATAGAATGCACTTATGAACGAGCTAGAAAAAATAATTGTAGTGGTCGGCCCTACAGCCAGTGGTAAAAGTGATTTTGCTGTGGACTTAGCTTTAAAAAATAACGGGGAAATTATCTCTGCTGATTCAAGACAAGTTTATAAATATTTAGATATTGGGACAGGAAAAATTACAGAAGAAGAGATGAGAGGTGTGAAGCATCATATGCTTTCTGTTTATGAATTAGATGAAGAAGTAAGTGTCGCGCGCTTCGCGCGCGACACAATTCCAATTCTAAAAGATATTCTTTCTCGTGGAAAAACCCCAATAATTTGTGGTGGCACTGGCCAATACATCGATGCTTTAATTTTTGATACTCAAATCCCGCATGTTGGACCAAATAAAAAATTACGTGAGGAATTAGAAAAGTTAAAAACAGAAGAATTGGTCGCGCGCCTGCTGGCGCGCGACCCCGCCCGAGCATCAGCAATTGACCCCCACAATCGCCCACGTCTTATTCGTGCTTTAGAAATAGTCGAAGCTATTGGAAAGGTTCCAAAACAAAAAACTCCAAAACTTTTATATAATACAAAAATATATTTACTAAATCCTACACGTGAAATATTACGTGAACGTATAACAAAGCGTTTAGAAAAAAGATTAGCAATTGGTATGACTGATGAAGTAAAAAATATTATGGCGCGTGGTTACAATAGTAACTCTATGAAAAAATTTGGACTTGAATATGTAGCAATTGCAAAATTTCTTGAAAATAAAATTGATGAAAAGACCCAGCCTTCGCTTTTTGCTACGGCGTGGCAAAGTATGAAACAAGAAATTATTACAAAAAGTATGCAATATGCGAAAAGGCAACAGACGTGGAATAAGAAATACATGGGAAATGCAGAAGTTAGGAGTTAGAGGTTAGGAGTTTAACTCAAAAATACCTGCGAATTGATTTAGAATTTGTATTAGACTCCTAACTTCTAACATCTAACTCCTAACTATATTTTGTTACTCTACTCCTAACGTCTAACTCCTAACGAATCTATTCCTATCGAACAATCTAAAAATATTTGCTATAATCATACCCATGTCAGACTATATAACAACAATAGGATTAGAAATTCACGCGGAGCTTCACACCAACTCAAAAATGTGGTGTGGTTGTAAAAACGACCCAATGGAGAAAAGACCTAACCAAAACATCTGTGAAGTGTGCATGGCACACCCAGGAACCCTCCCAGTGGCCAATAAAGAGGCCATAAAGAAGGTTATGACTGTAGGGTGCGCTGTTGGCTCAAATATCGCAGATTTCACCGAATTTGACCGAAAAAACTACTTTTACCCAGATATTCCAAAAGGCTATCAAATTACGCAATATAAGTTCCCTATCGTCTCCGGTGGCAAAATTAACGATGTAGAACTTACTCGTATTCACCTCGAAGAAGATACTGCAAAGTCCTCACACGTTGGTGGTACAACTCTCGTTGATTACAATCGCGCTGGAGTTCCACTTATGGAATTAGTAACCGAGCCTGTGATACATTCTGCTGAGCAAGCAGTAGCTTTTGCGCGTGAATTACAACGCATACTTCGTTATGTCGGAGCATCTGAGGCAAATATGGAAATGGGACAAATGAGAATTGAGGCCAATATCTCGGTTGCACCGAGATCGCAGAATAACGCAGACGGAACGCAGAAGGTCGCAGAAGGAATACAGAACAATGCGGACAGATACAAAGGACTAGGTACAAAAGTTGAAGTAAAAAATATAAATTCATTCGCTTCTGTTTTCGGTGCAATAAATTATGAAGTAGCACGCCACATCGCTCTCATTGAAGAGGGTGGTGCTGTTGTACAAGAAACTAGAGGATGGGATGACACTAAACAATCTACTTTTTCACAACGTAAAAAAGAAAATGCTCACGACTATCGCTATTTTCCAGATCCAGATTTACCAAAATTATATTTAAGTAAATTATTTAATTTAGATGAAATTAGAAACTCGCTCCCTGAACTTCCTGTCGCTAAACGTGCGAGATTTGCTAAAGTTTTTGGTCTAAAGGACGACAGTATAGAAATACTCACTGACTCCCCGCTTTTGTCTTCATTTTTTGATACAGTAGTCGATGGAAAAGATGCGAACTTTGCACAACTATCAGCGAATTATTTAATTTCTGATATTTTAGGTTTATTAAAAAAAGAAGGATTAGAAATTACAGAGGAGACTTTACCAGGAACAACTTCATTTAAAACTTTAATTGAAATGGTTGTAAGTGGCGAGCTTTCATCACGTGGCGCAAAAGATTTACTTCCAAAATTACTTGCTGATAAAAAATTAGATACACGTGTTACAGCAGAGCAATTAGGTATGATACAAAAAAATGATCCTGAGCTTTTGAAATCTATTGTTGCGGAAGTGTTAGAAGATAATCCTAAGCAAGTCGCTGATTATAGAGCAGGACAAGAAAGTATGTTTATGTATTTCGTCGGTCAATGTATGAAGAAGTCTAAAGGAGCAGGAAACCCAGGGGTATTTCAACAATTACTGAAGGAGAGTCTACAATCTACAACTAATATTAATAACTAGCTTGTTAATATTTGTTAGAAGTTAGGGGTTAGGAGTTAATGCAAAAGCGCGCCTACGGCGCGCTTTAGTATTTGTATTAACATCTAACTCCTAACCCCTAACTTCTAACAATTTTTCTTAACTCCTAACTCCTAACGCCCAACATCTGTACCAACCCGTCTCCAAAATCCTTCACTGTCTTGTCTTCATAAAGTGAAAGTGTAATTATATTTTTATTTTTTGAAACTTTGGCGAGTTCTTTCACTTTTGCTTTCATTTCTTTTTCATTTACTGTATCTATTTTTGAAAGTACAATAATTTCTTCACGCTTCAAAAGTTCGGCATCATATTTTCCAAGTTCTTCACGAATAGTTGTATAAACTTTTCCAACTTCTTCATTTTCTGCAGATACCAAATGCACAAGTACTCTTGTTCTTGTAATATGACGAAGAAATTTATGTCCTAATCCTTTTCCTTCGCTTGCTCCTTCAATAAGTCCTGGAATATCTGCGAGTACATAACCGAAATATGCACCAAGATTTGGCTCAAGAGTTGTGAAAGGATAGTCCCCGATTTTTGCACCAGCTCTAGTTAACGCGTTTAAAAGTGATGACTTCCCAGCATTTGGTAATCCAATAAGACCGACATCAGCAATTAATTTTAATTCAATATCAAAAGTAGCAAATTCTCCACGTTCACCTTTTGTAAACTCTTCTGGTGCGCGGTTTGTCGCGGTTTTAAATTGTTCATTTCCTAATCCACCTTTTCCACCACGAAGAACTACAAAATCTCCTTCTTCTAAACATTCATAAGTTTTGTCATATTCACGATTATAAATAACCGCACCGAGTGGAACTTGCAAATATAAATCCTCAGCATTTCCTCCGTGCATACTACGCTTCTGTCCGGCCTCTCCTTCATTTGCATCCCATTCTTTTTTATGTTTATAAACAGAGAGCGCTTGAATATCACGAATAACGCGAAAATAAACATCTCCACCTTTTCCACCATCACCTCCAGCTGGGCCTCCGTAAGGAATACCTTTTTCACGGCGCCAACGAACAACGCCAGTTCCACCAGCTCCAGCTTTTACTTTTAGGGTTACATTGTCGATTAACATAAGAATTAGTCGAAAGTCCATAAAGTCCTTAAAGTTTGTAAAGTAGATGCAAATGCATTTACTTTTGACTTTATGGACTCGCCTTGCCGTCGAGGCAGGCTTTTGACTTTACAGACTAAAATTATACCATATTTAAAGGACTTTTGCAAGTTGCTATTGACACAAGTAATAATAAATTATATAAACTTGTTCAACATTGGAGTTATTTATGAACAAGTTATCTCTGTTTTGGAAGAGATTGGAACCTACCCAAAGAATAACATTGATGGCCAACATCGTCACGATGTTAGTCATCGCTGGTTTTATGGCGCTTTCAATAATTTCGTGACAAGACAAAGCGCATGGTGCCACCCGCTAGGACTTCGTGTCTGGCGGGCGGTTCCTATAATACAAAACAGTA
>DOZK01000033.1:8210-25089 GCA_003518045.1 Candidatus Nomurabacteria bacterium | reverse complement strand
ACACTAAATGTTAATTAACCCACTTCTTCATATTTGCTTTTGGTTTAGCAAATAGCATTCTCTTGTTTTCAATAAAGAATTCATGTTCTAAATCTTTAGATATATATCCACTATCTGCTACAAAGATACCCTGTATATCTTTGTTCATTTCTTTGAATGTATCTCTATCGTTACTGTTACCAGTTCCAAATCTAACAGCAAGTAAGTTACGTTTAAGGTCAGTAGTAATACTCATTTTAATACCATAATAGAAGCCTTTTCCAGAGTGTCCCCAGGAAGCTAATCCTTTCATCGTCTTATGATGTGTAGCGTTCTTGTTTAAACATACCGGTATATCTGTAGAGTCAGTGTGTTTGATTATGTGGGCATTCTTTTGATTCCACTTCAGGATTGCTTCGAGTATAACTACTATGTACTTAATCATATCATTCATGTTTACTACAAGTGTCTTGTAACTACATTTTAGATTTCCTTTAAACGTTTCCCATATTTTCTTCTTCGTTGGTATTCCTATTTCTTGTTTCCAAAGTGAAAGAGCTATCGTTTCTTCTGGGGCAATTGCTAATGGTCGACCAGTACTTTTTCTAATTTTCAAGTTTAATTGTTTGATGAAAAACGAAACTTTTGTTACCATATCCTTGTAAGTAGGAATTATAGTTTTCATAACAAAAGGCACCTTAGGGTGCCTTTTGTTAGTTTAGTATGAAATGAGGGGAAATGGGGTTTCGTAATTCACAGTAAATGAAAGACCTAGAAAGAGATTGGGTTATCGTAGCCCAAAAGAAGTTTTTTGGAAGGTGTGCAATTAGAGTGCTAATTCAGGTACTTTTTTTGCGATGGTACATGGATTCTCCGACAAATCTTTTTTCGCCGTCGCTCAAAAAGTTCGCCGGCCGCCTCTCGTGACCCAGCCTACACAGTAGGCTGGGCATCACTGCGACCATTCGAGTCCACGACGTGAGTGAAGCAGTTCACTCACTTACCCCAGCTCACACAACAAAAAGGCGTACTTCGTACTCGATAAAAAGTGTGAGCTGGGGGTACTGGATGAAGTTAGAACCGCTTTACGGTCTACATATTTCAATAAGTTTGCAATAGTAAATACTTGGTAAAATAAAAACTCCAACTTAGTGGAGCTTTTATTTTTTATAGAAACTTAACTACTTATTTAATCGTTAAGATGCTGAATAGCGTAATCCGCCTCTGCTTGCGTAAACTTTTCTCCATACTCTGATGTCAGTTGATCGTGTATTTTCGCTGGTGACATATTCATCGTATTTTGATAATTCTTCGCCGTAGCAAGAGCGTTTGCATTCCAGTCAGCTTTTACATTATCAATTGCATACTGTGCCGCCTCCGCCGTAAACTTTTCTCCATACTCTGAAGTTAATTGATCGTATAGTTTTCTTTTGGACATATGCATTTTATTAGCATATGATCCAGCCGTATTGAGTGCAGATTTATACTCAGTAGGTACACTAGTTTTTTGTGGTTCGGTTTTAGTGGGTGGGGTCGGTGTATTTGTATTTGGTGTGATAGTTGTCGTATTTAACTTCTTAACTACAGTGTCACTTTTAACTTGTTCTGTTACAACGGCTGATGCAGTTGGTTGTGTAACAGGTGCTACTTTGGCAACTTCAGGCACTTGTTCTTTAGGTGTAGAAGGTGTTGTTATACCAAATAGAATGAAAAAGGTGAGGATAGCTCCTCCTGTTATTAACGTCGCTGACTTTCTTGTTTTTAGCTTTAAGGTGCTTGGACTGACTAACCCTATAAAAAACGCTACTATTGCTAGAAGGAGAAGTGCTAGGAATAAATTATTCATAAATTATGCTTGATCGTCTCGCTTTCACCATATCTTATGTTTTAACACATAAGGGTTAGGTTACTTAATTTAGCTGTAATGATAATAATACCATTTTTAGTTACTTTGGTACACATTTATGCTTGAAAATAGTAGAACAGGAAACACTATGGACCTAGAAGCAGAAGTTACAAAAGAAATATGGCTCGTGCTTCAAAAGCTAAAAAAGTATTCATTGCTCACTCCTTCAGATGAGTATATTAAATATGGTATTGCTGATATAAGCAGTATTGAAGATGAGGCACATAGAAAAATACTTCATAAATTAGAAGCAGAAGGAGTTTTAAGTATAAAAGCAGAAATGCCGATTGATAATAATTATTTAACAGGACTTAGCTTGTACGGGTACAAGTCATTCTTTTATAAAATAGCTCTAACTGAAGCAAAGTTTGAAGAGGTGTATATAGAGTATGCAAGGATGAATAACTGCGTCTCTCTGCCAGTGGGAGATAAAAAGCTACAATTTGATGCTAAAACCAGTAGATTATTTTTTAACGGAAGGGAGTGTCAAATCCCAGTAGGTTCAAATCAGGAAGTTTTATGTAAAGCTTTGTTTGCATTACCTATTGGAGAATGGTTAAGAGAAAATGACGTTATAAATAATTTTTTCAAAGGAAAGAAAAGTAACCGAAGTTTTTATGATGCTATTCAGTCCATAAATAGAAGCACTGAAGCAGACCTAAGGGTTTCAGGTGTACTCAAGTATTCTGCCTCAAAAGTGTGTATTGATAAGGAAAAGTTTGAGTAAAAATAGTTGGTTCACATTATTCAAAGTTGGTTCGCATTGAAAGGTCCACAATGAGGGGGCTTTTTTGTTGTGATGTGTCTGTTTATACAACAAAGGAGCGGTCCTTATGTTACCGCAAGAAGCAATAGATGAATACAAAATAATTTTTAAGAAAAAGTTTGACGTAGAACTCTCTAACGAAGAGGCATCTTTACGTGCAAATAGTTTGGTTAATTTCTATAAAGCAGTATTAGGTACAGCAAGGACCAAAAGTAATAATCTTACAAATGACGAGGATTAACTCTAATCGTATTAGTAAGCATATGAGTTACAGTATTAAAGAGTTAACTCTTAACTTAAACGTGAATGAAAAGACCATACTACGTTGGATAGATTGTGGACTAAAAGTTATTCCTGGTTGTAAAAAACCAATGCTTATATCAGGTGTTTCTTTGAAAGAGTTTCTTAAAAATAAGGACCAGAAAAAGAAGGTTAAGTTAAAAAGAAACCAATTTTTCTGTTTCAAATGTAAGGTTGGTTGTTATGCTAAACGAGGTTCAACTAAAGAAATAATTGAAAGAAAAATTGCGGTATGTCGTGCTTGTAACGGGAAAATGAGCAGGATAATTAAACCCCACCAAAAGGACTATAAGATACTGTCTACCTCCGTGTAAATGTCTGTTTACTGTGCCGTAGATAACTATTAACAATATGACAAAAATAACCTATCAAAATGAACAAATAAAAAGAGAATACTTTGAGCATTTAAGAGGTGCTGAGGGTTTTGCTGAAAGTTCTGTTAAGACCTTTGCGGAAGCAATTGGACAATGGCAGTCATTTTCAGATGGTGAGGACTTTGCAAGTTTTGACAAAACAAAAGCATTAGCATTTCGTGAATGGCTTGTTAAAAAAGTAACGAATACAAAATTGGGGAAACTCACCCTTGTTACTCAAGGGAACTATCTTAGACGAATAAAAAAGTTTTTTGTCTGGTTATCAAGTCACCCTGATTACAGGACCAGAGTACACAAAAATGATGTTGAGTTTCTTCGGTTGTCTAAGAAGGATGCTTTGATAGCAAGGTCTGGTACTACTAAAGCTATGCCTAGCTTTGAAGATGCTAAAAAAATAATAGAAAGTATAGAGGTAAAAAATGAAATTGATAAACGTGACAGAGCGTTAATTTGTTTTTCTCTCATTACAGGTTGTCGCATTTCTGCCATTATTTCCCTGAAAATGAAAAGCTTTGATAAGCATAAGAAGCTGTTAGACCAAAACCCTGGCGATGGGGTGCGGACAAAAAACTCTAAGAAAATACTTACAACATTTTTCCCAATAGCTTGGGATCTACCTGAACAGTATTTTATGGAATGGTTTGAGCATCTTGAGAAAAAAGGTTTCCAATCAAACGACCCTATTTTCCCTAGTACGTTAAGTGACTTTAATCACTCTCAGTCGTATAGCACAGAACTTGTAGGGAATAGTTTTTGGGCTGGGACAAGTGGGGCTAGAAAGGTGTTTGAAAAGAGGTGTAAAAATGCTGACTTACCATATTTTCACCCTCATTCATTTCGGCATCTTGTGGTGAGTATTATCAGTAAAACACGCCTTACCGAAGAAGAAAAAAGAGCGATTAGTCTAAATCTTGGACACGCAAACGTAAGCACTACTTTTGGTGCTTATGGTTATGGAAGTATGAGCGACGAAGATGCCGTTGGTATTGTTCAAAGATTAAAAAATACTCAAAGTAGCAAGAGTGATGGTCCGATAATTACCGAAGAAGAAAGAAGTATTCTTATGAGGATTATGAGCAAGTTATGATCCTGTTAACTCCAATTTATAAGGTAAACGTAGTATAATTATAATAAGTATGAACAGTAAAAAAGAGGTAAAAATGAACTATGGCGGATACTCAAGAAAGTCCACCGAAAGTGAAGACCGACAGGTGCTTTCTATTGGTTCACAGTTAGACAAAAATAAAGAAATGGCAGATAAAATCGGTGTTAGAATTACCGAAGCAAACACTTTCAGTGAAAGTAAGTCAGCAAAAGTTACAAACAACAGACCGAAGTTCCGAGAAATGTTAGATAAGGTTGAAGCTCAAGAAATAAACGGTGTCATTGTATGGCACGCTGACCGACTTTCCAGAAATGCGATGGACTCGGCTTTACTCATTGACCTTATGGACCGTGAAAAGTTGGTAGAAATTGTTACACCTACGCAAACATTCAGGAATACACCGATTGATAAGTTTATGTTTTCACTGATGTGTAACCAAGCAAAAATGGAGAACGATAAAAAGGGTGTTGATGTTACAAGAGGGTTAGAGAAAAAAGCAAAGATGGGTGTATTTCCTGGTAAACCACCGCTTGGTTATAAGAACGACAAGTATGCAGAAAAAGGAAACAAAAACATTGATAGTGACCCAGAGGCGTTACTAATAATTAGAAAGATGTTTGACCTTATGCTCACAGGTAACTATAACCAGATGAAGATTAGAGAGATTGCTACAAATGAGTGGGGTTATAGAACACCTAAAGGTAACAAGTTAGGAAGGAGTACAATTTATAATATGCTCTCTAATACTTTTTATTACGGAGCATTTGAGTATCCTATGAAAAGTGGAAATTGGTATGAAGGTATACACGAAGCAATAATCACAGAAGAAGAATACGACAAGGTTCAGTACTTACTTGGTAAAGCAGGAAGACCTCGCCCTAAAAACCACATCTTTGCTTTTATAGGAATGATGAAATGTGGTGAGTGTGGTGCAAGTATCACCGCAGAAACAAAAATAAAGAAACAGAAAAATGGCAATGTTCATAATTACATTTATTACCACTGTACAAAAAGAGTAGACCCTAACTGTTCTCAAGGTTCTCTTGAAGAAAAGGAACTCGTGAAGCAGGTTTCTAAAGAGATAGAGAGCGTTGAAATGCCTGAGGAGTTCCACAGCTTTGCAATGAAGTGGTGGAAGAAAGAAAATGAAGAAGAAGCAACCAAACGAAACGCGGTCGTATCTAGCCAGCAAAGGGCATATAAGGCGTGCCTTGCGAAGATTGACGGCTTAATGGAGATGAGGGCGGGTGGTGAAATAACATCACAGGAATATACAGAAAAGAAGGCGGAACTTTATGTACAGAGAAAAGATCTAGAGAAGCAGTTTGGTGATACAGGAAAAAGAATAGATCAGTGGGAGAAGACGGGTGACGAGATGCTCACGTTTATTGAAACAGCCGTTGATAAGTTTAAGAACGGTCCGCTTATGACAAGAAAAAGCATATTATCAACTTTAGGTTCGGACCTCATTATGAAAGACAAAATACTTAGAATTGACATAGATAAATCACTCTTTCCGCTCAAAAGGATTAAGAATGAGGTACACGAAATAAAAGAAAGGTTAGAACCTCTCAATACCCTTGAAAAACAAGCACAATTTAACCTATTGTGTGAACAAAGTCCACTAGTGCTGGGGTACATGGACTCGAACCACGATTAACGGTTCCAGAAACCGCTGTCCTACCATTAGACGATGCCCCAATTGGATAGTTAGTAGTTATTAGTTATTAGTTATTAGTTATTAGTTAAATACAAATACATACACAAATATATGATACTTGTATTTACCATCGACTCTTAACTCTTCCCTTTATTTACTGTGTTTAACTCAATTATTCTACTACATTTTTGACATTCTATCAATAGCAATTCTCGTAAAAAAGTATACAATCAATGTATGTCAACCAAACAAAAAAATATAAGGTTACTCATATTACTATTAATAGTTGCCCTCGTTACAATTGCAATGTATTTATTGATACAAAAAGATACAACTCAAAAAAACATCTTCACTTTTTCATGTCAAGACAATAAATCTATAACAGCAATATTTTATCCAATCGATGATACTCGAGTAGATTTAACATTAAGCGATGGTAGAAAAATATCACTTCCACGTGCAATATCTGCCTCTGGTGCACGTTATGCAAATGCAAATGACGAAGTAGTCTTTTGGAATAAAGGTGATACTGCTTTTATTACAGAAGGAACTAGTACGACTTATGTTGGCTGTGTGATAAAAACTAATTTAGACCAACAAGCGACAACAACTCCGACTGTAACTACAACCAAAACAAAAACAGTGCCAGCTGTAGATGGTTTATATGGTTACGCTAACAGCGAATATAATTTTACATTAAGATTTCCACCTAATGTTACTCCACAAAATTATTTCACAACGTTTTATAATCTCGCAAGTAATTGGAGAGTAAATGCCTCACAAGTCAATCAAGGAAAAATTATAGTCTCATTCCCTGTTTTTCGTATTGATCAAGGTGGCGTTGCAACTGGAAAATCATATCCACTTAACTATGTAGCTGAACTTCGTGTTGGTATTAGTCCGAATGTAAAAGAATGTTATGCGATTGATACTGGATATACAAGTCAGAAAATCACAAATGTAATAATAAATGGTGTTACATTTAAAAGATTTAGCTTCCAAGAAGCTGGCATGATGAAATATCTACAAGGAGAAAGTTACAGAACTATACATAATAATATGTGTTATGTTTTGGAACAAATAAAATCTGGAAGTAGTTATAAAGATGAGACTATGAAGCCAGGATTATCTCAAGCAACGTTGGATGGTTATTATAATACTGTGGGGAAGATCGTGGAGACGTTTAGGTTTACAAAATAAGTCGTTAGCCACTAGGGTATAGCCAATAGGAAATACGAATACGTAAATAATAAAGGGTCGCGCCGTAGGCGCGACCCTTTGTATTCCTGGATCTCCGCATTCGCGAGAATGACACAAATACAAATTTCGTAAGCTAGTAAATAAGAGATTTATTTATATAAACAAATACAATCAATACTGCCAGCATTAATACGCCATACATTATGTGTTTCGGGTGTTGCTTTTTAACTTCAATAAATATCATCACGATCAAAGCAAGAGCCATTAACACTATCATAAACTGATAAATCATTTGTACATACCAAGAGCCACCAAACAAAAGTCGTCCATACCATGTTGAATACTTTTCAAGAACAATTTCTTTATCCCCTTTTACTTCTTTTACATTTGAAATATTTTTAACAATAAAAGTAGATGGCGTTTTTAAAAGTGAAATTATATTTGATTTAATTGATGATACAAGTGTCGGAGTACTTGTTGCCTCTCCTTTAACATCCCCAGCACTTGTTGATGATGCCACAGCTAAAACATTTGCAGTTGGAGTTGGGGCTGGTTCAGGTAATTTCTTTTCTTCAGCTTTATTTTGTATAGCTACTGTAGTCGTTGAAACAGGAATAGCCTCTTTAACCGCTGCCTCAGCTACTTCTACTGCTGGTGTGCCAAACATTTGTACAATAAAAGTTGTGGCATTATTTTGATACACTCCATCAACTGTCGCTATTCCTATTTCACGAAAATTAGTATTAAGAATATTTTCTTTATGTTTTGGTGAAGCCATCCACGCATTCTCTACATCATTTGATTCTGAAAAATTAATTGCCAAA
The DNA here is from genome assembly GCA_003518045.1 of Candidatus Nomurabacteria bacterium. Taxonomy (GTDB): domain Bacteria; phylum Patescibacteriota; class Minisyncoccia; order Phycocordibacterales; family UBA5272; genus UBA11704. The sequence continues at coordinate 16,975 of DOZK01000033.1, read as the reverse complement.
TTTTCACCAGCATACAAAAATGTATATCCTGCTTCTTTAAACCAATACCAAGGAGTAACTCCAGTTGGACTTTCATGTGCGAAATATCCTAACTTAGACATATCTTCGCCTTTCAAAAAAGCAGCGTGCTGTAATTTTGTATTAAGAATAAGAGGTGTTTCATTAAAAGCAAGTCTTTGGTTATTTGTTAAATCCACCAAAACATTTGAAGCGAGATTTGCCCCTAAAACTGTTTTATGAATAAAAAAAGAACTTCCGAAAGAAAATCCTAGCAAAAAAATACTGCCGATTAAAATTATTCCTATACTTAATTCTCGAAAAAAATGTGGTCTGTATTCATTCCCAGCATGTGGAATAAAAAGATGCTTCATAGCATGATGAACTTTCATATGGACAGTATAGCAAGAGAGTCTATAAAGTCGAAAGTCCGTAAAGTCTGTAAAGTAGATACGATACTGACACTGGATTCCAAATCAAGTTTGGAATGACAAATACAAAAAATACTTTAACAAGGGGTACCCTTGTTACAAACTATTACAACGTGGCGCGGACGAGGCGGATTTGATGATAAGAATATTTACCTTTAAATTGCTCAAATACTGGGGTTAATTTACGAGTTTCTAATTCTTCAAAAGTTTTTAAAATTTTATCTTTGTCTTTTTTTGGTGGCAATACATGCTTCAAATTAATTTTCTCTTTCAATTCTGCCAGCTTTTCAACATGACCAATAATTGTATCCACTGATAAATTTCTTCTTTCTGCAATTTCTTCAATACTTAAATTTTCATTTAACATCTCCTGTGTCTTTGTGTGAGATAAAACCTTTTCCACTACTTCATACTCCTTACTCCCTACTTCTTGCTCCTCTATTGTTCCACCGGAAGTCGTCAAAAACTTTTCTTGTAAATCTAATAAATCTTTTTCTTTATATTTTTCTATAGCTCTCTCTGCTTGTTCACTTTTTGCACGGAAAGTCATATCAGCTTCGCGTACTACTTCAGAAATTTGAAGTGCTTGAGGATTAAAGCCAACTAAATGTAGTCCCTCAAGCGATTTTAGACGTGATAACGCCACATAACCCTGCCCGGAAGTAAAAGCACGACTCAAATCAATGGAAGCCATGTCCAGTGTCATGCCTTGAGACTTGTGTACTGTGATTGCCCAAGCTAATTTAATTGGAAGCTGAGAAATTTCTGCACGAACTTTTCCATCTTCTTCGACTCTCCAAGTATCAGCTTTTATTGTTACTTTTTTGCCATCGGCCAACTCTACAACTGGTGCGCCTTCATTATTAAATGATACGACTTTTCCCATGGAACCATTTACATAAAGTCTATCCGGACTATTTTTTATACAAATAACTTTCGCGTCAACTTTTAATAGCAAAACCTCTTCTGCTAAACAATTATTTTTTAGAGATTCCAAAATTTTTGCCGAGCCTTTGGTAATCATTTGATAAGTTTTCACTTCACCTTTTACTTTTTCAAATTCTTTTCTATTTATCTCATCAACATTTTCATTGTGGGTATAGAGTTTTATATGGTCTTTCGTATGAAGAACTTCATTTGCATTTTTTAAATATTCAAAATGTTCTTCTTCTACTTCACCAGAACGAATAGCATTTAAAATAGAAGAAAGTTTGTCGTCTTCTTGACGGAATTGTTCTGTTAAATAACAAACAACGGGCTTGGCTTCTTTCCATGCCTTTGATGTGAAAGCAAAAACTTCTTGATTTTCATAAGCATCTCCATTTTTTACAACTGGTGGTAATTGAAAAAAATCTCCTGCAAAAACAACTTGCATTCCACCGAATGGTTTTTCATTTCTTCTTATATGCTTTGCGATTTTATCTAACATATCAACAAATGACGCATGAAGCATCGAAACTTCATCAATAATTAAAACCTGTGTCTCATTCCATCTTTTATATAAATTTGCTTTTTCTTCTATTGCATCTATGTCGTATGCGTTTAACTTTTGTTTTATTCCGATACCACTCCATGAATGAATAGTTGTACCACCAACATGAGTTGATGCGATGCCCGTTGAAGCAGTTACGGCGAATTTAACTCCGTGTTTTTTTAAGTACGAAATATAATCACGAAGAGCGTATGATTTACCAGCACCAGCTGCACCGGTGAGAAAGGTGGTGTGTCCAAGTTTTAATATATCTAAGGCAACTTTCTGCTTCATAATTTATATAGTATAGCAGGAAAAGTTTCCAGTTTTTATTTTGGCTAGTGAGGAACTAAATATAAAAGTAATCTTTTATATTTAGTTCGAGCGACAACATAAAAAGGTTCAAATACCGCGTAGCTTGCTACGCGTTAGTACGAGCGAAGCGAGTTCCTAAAATACCTCGTCAGCTTGCTGCGAGGAACCTTTATTTCTATTTTTTTACGAAGGTCTTGCCTTCGTAAAATTAAATACCTTAATAATTTTCAATTTCCAATTATAAATTTTCAAAAAAAATACAAGACACTGGATTCCCGCCTGCGCGGGAATGACACCAGTGTGTATTTCGTACTCCATACTCCTTGCTTCGTGCTTCTTGTGTCTTGTATCTTACTACTTACTGCCCACTGCTTACTGCATACTTTTTCTAGACCTTAAGATACTTCCTAACTGCTAACAAAGAAGAAATTACGGCCAATACTGCCCCTGATAATAACAACAGTCCTGCCAGTGAGAAGAAATGCTCAGTAAAATATAAATGGAGATTTAATCCTTCAAAGAAAAATACTGTTTTCTTTGCAACCCAAATAGTTGCGAAAAAGAAAAATATGAGAGAGAAAATAGTTGCGACGAGTGCGTACAAAAGTGCTTCAACAATAAATGGACCACGAATAAACATATTTGATGCACCCACTAATTTCATAACTGCAATTTCATCTCGATAAACGAAAATCGCAAGACGAATGGTATTGTAAACAATCATACAACTCATCAAAATAAATACTACGGAAATCCAAAATCCAACTGTATCAATCCAACCAATAATATTATTTAATTTATCAATGCTGTCTTTTAATTGATAATAATTTATTTTATCAACTGCCCCACCTGAGTCCCCTAATAGTCCTGAACCAGATGAAAGCGCGGTCGCAATTGATTCATATTGTGAAGTATCTTTTGCTATGACTGAGAGTGATGCACCAAATGGATTACTTCCCAATTCATCTAATGCTTGTAATGTTAATTGGTCGCCGTTATGTTTTTCTTTAAAAGAAGATAAGGCGTCTTCTTTTGAAGTATAAGTTACTGATTTTACTTGGGAAAGACCTAGTAATTTGGCCTTCACGTCCCCAATTTGGGCATCTGTTGCGTCTGTATTGAAATAGACCCTCACATCTACCTTTTCACGAATTTGGCCCAATGTATAGTCAAAAATGGCTCGAGATAAATAGAACGAGGAAATGATTGAAAGCGTAATTGTTAAAATAAAAATCGAAGAAAGAGAGACTGTGCGGTTACGATAAAATCCTCTGAAGCCAGCGACGAGAATTCTTTTTGTGAGTGTTGATTTATTATTGTTAGACATAATTACATTGTAAATTTACCAGACTTTTGGTCGCGAGTAATGCGACCATCTTCCATAGTGATAACGCGACGACCCAAATTATCCACTATACCTTTATTGTGAGTTGTAAGAATAACTGTAGTACCGAGGTCATTAATCTTTTTTAAAATTTGTACGATGTCGTAAGTGTTGAGTGGGTCAAGATTTCCAGTTGGCTCGTCTGCAATAATAATTTCTGGACGATTGATGATAGCGCGCGCAATAGCTACACGCTGTTGCTCACCGCCTGAGAGTTGATGTGGGAATTGGTGCATTTTGTCTTTCAAATCTACCAAGTCCATCACATGTGGAACATCTTCCGCAATGTCTTCATCTTGCTTTCCAGCGGCCTCCATTGCGAAGGCGACATTTTCATAAGCGGTCTTGTTGGGGATAAGTCGAAAGTCTTGAAAGACGACGCCAACTTTACGACGATAATTCGTCATATCATTTCCACGAAGATGATGAATATTATCTGAATGGAAAGAAACAGTTCCTTCTGTTGGGTCTTCTTCGGCGAGTAATAATTTTATAAGTGTAGTCTTGCCAGCACCAGAATGGCCAACAATAGATACAAGTTCCCCATGATTTATAGTTAGAGAAATATTGTCCAAAACTTTATTACCATTTTCATATTCTTTTGAAACACGGTCGAAATATAACATTAGTTTAGTGTAACATGGGAGAGTAGATAGCGTGTAGTGGGTAGGGGTTAGAAGTTGGGGAATAATTTTCAATTTCCAATTTTCAATTTTCAAAAAATACCATGAATTCTGTGTCATTCCCGCGAAGGCGGGAATCCAGTGTCTGCTGAAGTTTTTATTTTTTAATGTAGATACAATAATTATTAAACCATGTATTTGCTGTCATCCTGATGAAAATCAGGACCTGCCTCGCCGTCAAGGCTGGTCCAGTGTTCTAATATTGTAATAGACACTGGATTCCAACTTTCGTTGGAATGATAAACACGAAAGTTTTGTATACTAATTTTTTAAAAATAGAATACAAAATCCCACCTTCTACGGGTGGGTCTTTTTGGGGTCTGCGGTGGTCTAATTATTGGTAGCAATATAAGACCAATTTATCCGCCTAACATCTTCTTTAGTATCAATAGGGCGAACAACGATTGGGCCATCCTTACTTCCTGCAAAAAAGTAGGCCACAACGGAGTCAGAAATGCTCACAAATGGATAGTCCGACTTTTTGGAAATGCGTAAGGAATCCAAAAGTCTGACGACCTCAAAAGCGGAAGCAGATTCAAGGTTGCGAAAGGCGAATTCACGAGATATGGTTTGTTCTTCCGTGTTCGGCGCCATCAACAAAAGATGGAAATTGGTTCTCGAATTATTTTCCATCGATTCTATTTTCGCACCTTCGCGATAAATCAAATCTCCGGAGAAGAACTTTTCGTTAAGGTACCTCATTTGGTGGCGCGGATCATATATCTGAGGAAGGCTCCGTTTTGCTGAGCCGATAATTGAGGAAACCATACCGAGGTCAATGTCCCGGTAATTTTCAATAAGCCACTGAAAGTATGCACCAAAACGTGGCATATCCAGCTCAAGTTTTAACAACTCTTCGCGTGGTAAAGATGAAAGATTTGCTGCACCCGCAAGTCCGGACATAAATTCCGAAACTTGTTCAGGTGTAGCACCTTTATACTTGGTAGTCATAACACTTCCTTAAAGCTTCGCAGTATAACCCAACATGGGATACACCGAAGCAAACAAAACATTAAAATTTAACATACTGTTTGCTTCGGTGTATAAACAACTAATAAAACACTACACGTTTAAAAACTTTTAGTCAATGAGAAGAAATAAGTACTTAAACAAAAGTTAGAATTATTCCATATTCAAGGCACGGAGAAGCGAGCGAGGAGACGTAGTTAATGCTACGTTGACGAGAGAGAGGCTCCGTAACGCAGAAGATGGGAGAATTATAGCTTTTGTTCGGCTAAGATAAAGCCATCAAGTTCACCTTTTTCTAGAACTGACTCCACATTACTCGTCTCGAAATCAGTGCGGTGATCTTTTACCATTTTGTATGGATGAAGCACATAGGAACGGATTTGATTGCCCCATTCTATTTCTGTAGTTTTACTAATTTGCCTGCCTTCAATCTCGGCTTTTCTTTTTTCTTCATCAAGTTTAAAAAGTTTTGCGGATAAAACTTCAAGAGCTTTTTGTTTATTTTGGTCTTGTTGTCTTTCTGTCGCAACAGAGACAGCAATATTTGTTGGTATATGTATCACTCGCACAGCCGTCTCGCGTTTATTAACATTTTGTCCACCTGGACCAGATGATTTTGAAGTTTCTATTCTAATTTCTTCTGGCGGAATATTTTTCCTTTCAACCTCTGGAATAATTGGCAAAACTTCTACCATCGCAAAAGAAGTGTGGCGTTTTGCCTGAGCATTAAATGGAGAGATACGTACGAGACGATGCACACCAGACTCATTTTTCAAATTTCCATAAACTCCCTTCCCATTTATTTCTATTGTTAAATTTCTAAAACCACCATGGTCATTTTTATTATCATGAAGAGTCATATAAGAAAATCCTTGTCTCTTAAAATATGCGTCATACATTTCAAAAAGCATGCGAGCAAAGTCCTCGCTATCATCCCCTCCTGCACCAGCCAAAATAGACATGATTGCTCCACCTTTATCTAAACTGCTCACACCATCTCGTTTATCTTTTAATTCTTTTATTAACTTTATTGTGTTCTGCGCTTTTTCTTTATCATTCCAAAAATCCGCATTATTCATTTTGGCTTCGAGATTTTCTATTTCGAAATTAATATCATTAGTATTTTCCATTTGTTGACTAATTATGCTTTAAATTACTAAATCAATATAACTTGTGTTGTCATACCCGTGAAGACGGGTACCCGCCTTGCCGGCGAGGCAGGTACAGGTTTGTATTTTAAATAAGACACTGGATTCCCGCCTTCGCGAGAATGACACAGATGCAGATTTCGTAATTCAAACTAATTATAACAAAAATAGTCAAAAACTCTTACTCTAAAAACCAACTTCTAATTAATACCCGAAACCACTATTTTTATTCATTTCCTCACGAATTTTTTCTATCGGTTTAGCATCATTCGGAACTTTTATATCTATTGGTTTATTTATATTATCTACTGAAATTCTAAAAATAACATCTACTTGTTTATTTTTTAATTGAGTCGCAGTATCCGCAGGCACTATGCGCATACGATATTCAACAATTGCGGGTAAGCCATCGCTGTCTGTCCAAATTGTAATAAATGTATTATCTTGTATAAATTTAAACGTATCATCAAATTCCTTACTTTCTAAATACGTAATCAATCCTGGGTCATTAATTATGCCAATATTTTTATACTTTTCTGGATTAGAAGATATTTCTTTATAGAAAGGAAGTATCGCTTCTTTTTTTACAGAAAGATCGTAACGAATTAAATTTCTACCATCAACTTTTTCCTTTTTAGGATTTTGTTTGAAAGTAAAAAGTTTATTTTTATCTGCCAGCTGGGCAACACTTTTCAAAGTATTAATAAAATCTGTTCTTTTCTTTCTATAGGCTTCATCTCCTTTAGAGACACTCTCAGAAAACATTGTAATGGGGTCATATCCATAAGAAGAATCGGTACTTGTTGCGGTCGATGTTGCTGTCGGAGATATTTTAATCCACTGACCTTTCATATTAGAAATTGAAGAAATGATTGCAGGGATTTTATTTATACGGAAATAATAATCCTTATCTTTCTTCAAGGCTTCAATATCCACTTTATAAGTAAGGTCACCAAAACTACCATCAGCAGAAACACTCATACTTCCATCTGGAGAATTTAGATTTTTAACGTCGAGAGTCGCGCCAAACAAAACAGAGGCAGAAACATCTGGAGATATTTGCTTTAAATAATTAGATAAAGTTACAAGAATTGGATCCGGCAATTCTGAAGAAATATTTATATATCCACTGTCTTTTGAAAAGGTAACTATTTTACCATTAATAATAGTCGATGTAGCAGAATAATAATAACTCTTTCTTATTTCATTTATAGCAGTGTCAGTTTCAAAATTAACTTGTATTGAAAAATTTTTAGATTCTTCTGTTGGTTTATATTCATAAAGTTGTTGTGTTACTGGATCATAACCAATTTTCGAATTAGAAGAAGATGTTGTTGTTCCTGCCCTAGGATAAAAATATCCTGAGGAAGAATTATCCTTACCTATACCTTCTATACCAGAAAGATTTGCTGGGTAAGGCACACTTTTTGTAATTATGTATTTTTTTGTTTTAAAATCGTAACCCTGTATATCTCCATATTCATATTTAAAAGATTGTAAAATGTAAGCAATGTCAGACATTCTTTTCACGTCATTTTGATATTGTTGTTTGGTTTTTTCATCAATAACAGGTGGAACAAATGGAATAGCATCTTTTTCTCTTCCATTAACATTTAATTTAACAGCCATTGAAAAAGTGGAAGTATCTATAGAAGAAGACTTTTCTAAGAGTCCGGAGAGGAGAGAATTTTCGCTATATTGATTTACTTTAAATGGGCCAATTTGTTTATAATAAGCAAGAGCTACACCGCTAGTTATTAACAAAAAAACAATTACTAAAGATACAATAATACCTGTATGTGATTTTGTCGGTGGAACAATAGGTGTTTCTTGTTGTGCTATAAATGGTGGTATAGAAGTCATCTCTACTTGATTAGGGACGAATGTTGGTGTTTGAATTGGTGGTAAAGTTTCTACATTTGGTTTTGAGACTTCGGACACTGATGGCAAAGAATTTTCTAAATGTAGTGGTGGAAGTTGTTCTTGATTTACAGATACTGGCGTTGGATTAACTATGGGCGCTGTGGGTGCTGTAATTATCGGATTAGGTTCTACTTTTGTAGGAACGACCTGGGGTGTTTCGATTACTGAAGTAGGCGGTGTAACTGGCTGTGTGGGCAATTCTTGTGTTGGCAATTCTGTTTTTGGTGTATTAACAGCTTCAATAAGCGCGAAGGCTTTGTCTATTTCTGTTTGAGGATAGCCTTGTATTTCTAAAATTTCAATAGTTGCCTCCTTTGTTGACCCAGATGCTAATTCTTTATTAATAGTATTTATTATTTGTGTTTCAGTCATATGCAAATGGTATCACGAGGAAAGATAGAAAATAAAAACTTATTAACATTCGTCTCTGGCTCAGAAAAATAA
>DOZK01000033.1:0-8075 GCA_003518045.1 Candidatus Nomurabacteria bacterium | reverse complement strand
TTATTTTTCTGAGCCAGAGACGAGGATCGAACTCATGGCCTTCTCGCTACGAGTGAGATGCTCTACCAACTGAGCTACTCTGGCTTATATGTAATACAAAATATAATTAAACTAATCAACTAAATTTGTGTCATTCCAAACTTGATTTAGAACCTGCCTCGCCGGCGGGCGGGTCCAGGTTCTGAACACTGGATTCCAACTTTCGTTGGAATGACAACGTCTGTCGTTAATTAAAAATATCTTTAAACTTTAGAATTATACCATATGTTATAATCACAATTAACATGAAAGAAATATACATTATCCGCCACGCTGAAAGTATTTCAAACGCTGGAGAAAAAACAGATAGTCATGATTCTATTCCACTCTCAGAAAAAGGGAAATTACAAGCTGTGGAACTTGTAGAAAAATTAGATATTGTCCCTGAATTAATTGTTGTGTCTTCATATTCAAGAACCAGAGAAACTGCCGAGCCTTTTATTAAAAAACATTCATCTGTACCTATTGAAACTTGGGATGTTCAAGAATTCACATATCTTGACCCAAAAATTTATAATGGAACGTGCCGAGCTGACCGTATAGAACCAAGTTTGAAATATTGGAAAGAGTCAGACATATATTATAAAACCTCCAACGAGGTGGAATCATTTTATGAATTTACAAAACGAATTGAAAAGTTTATTGAACAACTAAAAAATAGAACTGAGAAAAAAATTGTTATTTTTAGTCATGGTCTTTTTATTAATGGACTTAAAATATATTTGAATCATTTGTTGTTGTCGGGACAATCAAATATTAACGAAGACTTAATGTTTAAACTAAAAGAAACTCATACCGACGAGCTTTTAAATAGCTCAGAATTTCCTATTAAAAATGCGAGCGTTCATAGGATTGAGATATAATAGAATACTTTTAGATAATTTAATTGGTGTTACACTTAAAATTAGAATTACTAGAATAATTTATAATTTATGCCACCATTTGCATTTAGACAAGAAGAGCCAACGAAACCGGAATTTGTTCCGGCTGCTAACGATGAAGTTTTTAATGTAGAATATAAAGATAATAATCCAATTTCTGAAATAGAATTTAAAAACTTTACAAGAAATGGCACGGTGAGTGAGGAACGAGTATTAAGTATTTATTACAAGATAAAAAATAACGTAACTCTTTCTGCTCAAGAAACTGCTATGTATTCTGTAGTTTCTAAACAAATTGAATCAATGCTATTAAAAGCAGCGGAACTTGAGAAAAAATAAATTTAGAGCCGTTGACCGGGATTGAACCGGTGACCTCGTCATTACCAATGACGTGCTCTACCAACTGAGCTACAACGGCTTATTTAAAATACAACACTGGATTCCAACTTTCGTTGGAATGACACAAATATAAATTTTAATTTCTAAATAATAATATCAAGCAGTCTAACAAAATTATCCGACAGAGACAATTTTTGATGGCGAATGATGACCGCTTATTAAACGAACTGGCTGATTTGGATATTCATTACGAATAATTTCAAGCACGCGAGTATTAGCCAAATTATTTTCTGCTGGCATTTTAGTCCAAATACGATATTCATCGTCTTTTAGTTTTTCAATTTTCTCTATTTTAGAATCAGTTATTACTTTTAGTTTTAGATACATGTTTTGGGTAGTTATTAGTTATTTGTTATTAGTAATTAGTTGTTGTATTAAAACTAATAACAAATTACTAATGACTAATGACTTTTTTGCCTATAGTATTTTCTTTCTTAGCTCGGTATTCGTTGATCAACTTATGATTTCCTGAAAGTAAAACTTTTGGGACGCGATACTTCTTTCCATTGTATTCATAAATCTCTGGACGTGCATATATTTCATGACTTGCGATACGATTTTCCTCAAGAGAAAGCTCATCATTTAATACCCCCTTAATCTGACGTGAAATAGCATCAATACATACCATAGCGGGCAATTCTCCGCCTGTGAGAACGTATTGACCGATACTCCATTCTTTAGCTTTCAGTATCTTTTTTACTCTATCATCTATCCCTTCATAACGACCACAAATAAAAATAATATCTGTGTATTTTTTGGCAGTATTTTTTGCAATAGTATTAGTAAACATTTGGCCACCAGCGTTGAAAATAACGATTAGACAGTTTCCAGTTTCAAGTTTCAAGTTTCCAGTTTTTAAATTCTTCAATGCTTGCTTCTTGTATCTTGTATCTATATTCTTTTGAATTTTTTCCACACAACGAATTATCGAGTCAACCCACATAACCATTCCTGGGCCACCGCCATATGGCTTGCCATCAACACGTCTGTGCTTATCTACTGTATATTCGCGAAGAGAATAAGTATTAACTTCAATTAATTTATTTTCTATAGCACGAGAAATAATCGACTCTGCAAAATATGAGTCGAACATGTCTGGAAAAATTGTTACCACATGATATCTCGTCGGCTGTGTTTTCATACTTGACATACTAACAAATATAATCTAATCTAACAACAACCAAACTTAAAAGGAGTTTCCGTGAAAAAAGAGTTCTTTGTTACTATCACAGGCCCAGTGGTGTACCTGTTGATATACGTATTTCAAATAGCACCACATCTTGACATTATTGGTGTGGCGGTAATGACTTTTACATACAGCGTGATTATTCCGCTGGTGTATTCAATATCCGTAAAAGGACTTGGACAATCATGTCCTCCGTCCGTACATCGTCAAATGGCAGCCTATTCGGTTGTTGGCATGATTACAAGTATTCATGCTGTGTGGGCAGTCAAAGACTACGCTCGTCCCAGCATTGCTGCTTGGGCTGGACTGATCATGATAACCCTAACCTTGGCGGGTTGCATGGTAAACCTTTGGAAGGCCACTCGAAAAGAGAAGTTGATATTTATCCGCAACGAAAGATTTGACACGCTCTATGGTGTTATTTTCATCGCCGTGGTGTTGTCAGTATCGGCATTCGTAGGCTTCGATATGGCCAAACGAGCTTTTGGTTTCTGACATCCACACAAAAGTCAACTGGAAACTGGGCGGGTCGCAAGACTCGCCCTTTTTTATATTTAAATTACTTACCAATATCTCAAGTTGGTATTTAACCAAAAATTACTTTGGATTCTAGGCGCAACAAATTTTTGGAAGGAGACGTACGAAGGAGTACGTTGACTAACAAAAATGAAGTTGCAACAACGAAGACGAAGTGATTTTTGGTTAAATACTTTTAAGGTCGTTCATGACTGCGTCAATATCGCTAGTATTATAAGCTGGCATATAAGACTGCCCCCCTATTTCATCTTCTTCCACTTTTGGAGTTATAACATTTTCAACACGATTACCTCCATTATCTGCACGGCCCTCTGGTTCATTAATTTTTAAATTAACGCGAGCGCTATTTTTCATACCAACAACACGAAGCAAAGTACGAAGCGCTTTCGCTGTCGCACCATCCCGTCCAATAATTTTTCCCATATCAGCACTCGCAACATCGAGCGTAATTAAAACACCCATCTCATCAACTCGTCTATCAACTTTCACCTGATCTGGATTATCTACTAATGCTTTCACCACGTATTCAACAAATTCTTGGTCTTTCATATTGTGTTTTTCTTTTTATATATACATCTAAATTGTAACAATTAAAAACGAGATTAGTGAAAAGTTATTAACAAAAAAAGAAAAACTAGTCAAAAGTCCATAAAGTCTTTAAAGCCTGCCTCGCCGGCAAGGCGGGTTTATAAAGTCGATACGAATTCGAATTAATTTTTTACCAGCATGCCGTAGAGTCCAACTTTATGGACTTTCAACTTTATGAACTTTATAGACTAGCCTTTAGGCCACTTTCTTTTTCTTGGTTGTAGGTGATTTTTTAGGAAGAACATTCACTTTCTTTCCTTCAAGTACTCCTTTAGAAATTAAAAGGTTTGTAACTGTAGCTGACGCTTGAGCTCCTTTTGAAATCCAATATTTAACACGGTCTCCCTTAGCTTCAAAAATTCCAGCTTTAACATTGTATGTTCCAACAATCTCAGTGAACTGTGATGTCTTTGGCTTTAGGGTACTTTCGGTAACAATAAGACGGAAATGTGGGTCGTTCTTGCGTCCAGTACGTTGTAATCTGATTTTTAACATGACGTTTATTCTAACATAATATTATAAAAAAGGAAAGCCCCACACGTCTCGAACTAGTCGAAACAATGGGGGCGACCTGAATAAAAATCCAGATGACAAAAAGCAAATGGGTCATTGCCGGCGCTTTCCACCAAACTTATGCGGGTAAAGTACCACCCTAACTACACACGGCTCATTTGGATTACATCTGTGCAGTGGAAGTCCGAGACAATCTTTTGCCCTGTCACAATCACACAATGCCGGCATGCCATCTTCGTGTGGGAAAGTAGTGCAAAAAACTTGTTCTGAGAGTAGTCTCTCATTTTCGGGTAGAGGTTCTCGTGCCCAAGGAAAATGTTTTTCCGTTTGAGCAAGAAAAAGAATTCTTGCCTTTTCCACAACATCCAATGGAACCGCCTCAACAAAATAAAGCTCTGATAACGATGGACTCATAATAGCTTTCCTCCTTTCTGAAGGGTTATAACTGTAAACAAGAGCGATGTGAGAGGTTGTGCGAGTTGCCACAATGTTTCCTCCCCTTAAAGTCATAGTCTATCATGTAGTATTAAAAAATTAAAACCTGCCTCGCCGGCAAGGCGGGTTTATATTTTTATTGTGTAGGCCTTGACTACACAGACCTTGTCAAGGCAAGGCCTACACAAATAAACATCTTTTAGGCCGTTATCTAGGCCGGACCTAGCCTTATCTAGGTCCGGCCTAGAAGAAGTTAGGAATTAAAAAAGCCCCGACGCTTTGCCATGCGCGGGGGCTTTTCGGTTTGGCACTCGGTCGTGCCTTTGGCCTTTATTGAATTTGCCCAGTCATCTGGGTTAAAACAAAAAGGGTAACAAAACCCACAAATACCAACCCGCCGAACCTTAAGTTTTTCCAAATCGGTTTTTCGCTGATCCGGCTTCCAATGAGGCCGGTAACAAAAATACCGAAGCTGATAAAACCAATAAAGAGGGCTATGGCGACCAGGTTCAGGGATTTGAATCCACTGAAACCTGCAAAGCCAACAGTAACTGCGAAACTAATCACAGTATAGGTGATGGCTAGCACCACCTGTTTGTTTTTTTCTGTCCAAGTTTTCATTTTCAGACTCCTTGAGCAAAAAAGTTTAGCAGTCGCCCGGCCGCGAACATTGTGCACAGACTGAGTGCAACTAACGCGAGACCTTTTCCTTCGTTAGGACTTGCTGCCTCAGCGATGGCAACGGTTGTACCGTAATACAACGACGCAAGTCCAACAAGGTCGAGAATAGCCCCGAGGACAATTCCCAGAAATTGGATTTTCATAATGCTTTTCCTTTTATGGTCAACACTACGGCGCAAAATGCGAAAATTACTCCAGCAAACAGCCCAACGTGGGCCACCAGTTGAAAAAAAATCCACAAGAACACAATGAGGACCACTATCTTCGTTGGCGCTCGTCGCTCAAGAATGAGCAATACCAGCGCGAAACAAGCAAGAATGAATTGGGCTAGGCTCATGTTCGTCTCCAAAAATGTTGTGGCAGGATTGCCAAATACAAAAAAGCTCCAATCTTTATTATAACATGAAAGAGAGGCTCTTGTCAAGGTATGTGACCATAAAGCTTTATAATTCAATGCTAAGACACTGGATTCCCGCCTGCGCGGGAATGACATACAAAAATGCAATTGCGTTAAATAAAGGTTCCCTTTTTATGTCGTCGCTCGCATGAAATATAAAAGATTACTTTTCTACTTCACTGCTCGCTAGCCAAAATAAAAACTAAAAAATAAAAACTAAAAATTATAGCGAAGCGACTAGTACACTAGCGCGTAGTCTATCAGTCTCAATTCCAAATTCGCACTCTTAACTTTTATTTTTACTGGTGTGCCGATTTTGTATTCAACCCCTGTTCTTTCGCCAAAGACTCGTCCACCTTTTTGATCATAATTAAAAAAGTCATTTCCTAAATCTCGAAGTCGTATCATACCTTCACACTTACTTGTTTTTTCTTCAACAAAAATCCCCCATTCAGAAACACCAGAGACCATGCCGTCGAATTCTTGGCCAACACGATATGACATATATTCAACTTGTTTGTATTTGATACTTCCACGCTCGGCATCACTAGCTTCCTTTTCACGACGACTAGCTTGCATACATAACTTTTCATATAGACCGCGTTCGGATTCTTTTGGATAATCCCCATCGAGCACTCGCATTAAAAGTCTATGAATTAAAACATCTGGGTAACGACGAATTGGAGACGTGAAATGAGAATAATAATCAAATGCGAGACCATAATGTCCAATATTTTTTGTACTATAAATCGCTTTCGCCATTGAGCGAGTAATATGCACTTGAAGTAATGCTTTCTCCGGTCTGTCCCCCATCTTAACTAATAAATCATTCAAATCTTTTGATGGAATAAGTCCGTCCATAAATCTCACTGTATATCCAAGCCCACGAATGTATAAATCCAAATCATGCATTCGCTCTGGGTCAGGTTTATCATGAACACGATAAATACAAATTGCCTTTCCTTCGCCATTTACCTCCTCCTGCTTTTTTGTAATAAATTTACTTACATATTTATTTGCCAAGAGCATATACTCTTCAATTAATTTATGAGTATCCCCTCGAGTTTTTATATAAACATCAATTGGTACACCTTTCTCATCTAATTTAAATTTAACTTCGTCGGTTTCTAATTGTAAGGCTCCATTATCGAAACGTGCTTTATTTAATTTCTTTGCGATTACGTTTAGTGTGTTTAATTCTTCATAAAAATCGCCTGTTTTTGTATCTAAAGTTATTTGCGCATCTTCATAACTATAACGTCGATGAGAATTAATTAATGAGCGACCATACCACTCATTGTGTACAACACCTTCATCATCAAGCTCAAGTACACAAGACATAACGAGGCGGTCCTGCCCTTGTACAAGTGAACATAAATCATTTGAGAGTACTTCAGGTAGCATTGGAATACATCGGTCAACCAAGTAGACAGATGTCTCCCTGGCGATGGCCTCTTCATCTAATGCCATGTCTGGTCTGACATAATATGATACGTCTGCAATGTGAACGCCAATTTCATAATGATTATTGGGTAATTTTTGAAATGAAATCGCGTCATCAAAATCTTTTGCATCAATTGGGTCAATAGTAAAAGTTGGAATATTTCTAAAATCGCGACGATTGGCTTTGTCAATTTCAGATATTCCGCGAGCTTTTATGGCATTAGCTTCGTCTGTCACTTCTTTATTATGAACATCACTAAATCCACGCTCAAGCGCATAGGCCAACATTTCTGCATCATTTTCCCCTGGATGCCCTAGGACTGCGCTTACCTCGCCGACTGGAGATTTCTTAGAGTCCGTCCAATTAGTAATCGTTACGATAATTTTCATTCCGACTTCGGCATCATTTAATGCGTCGTTGGGAATAATAATATCAGTGTACATTCGCTTATCATCTGGTACGAGGAAATACATTCCATTTTCTTCTTCTAGAATGCCGGCATAACCTTTGCGACCGCGGTCGACAATTTTTATAATTTTTCCATAAAGTTCATCTTCACCTTTGACATTTTTTTGTTTTCCTAAAACTTCAACTTCGACTATGTCTTGATGAAGAGCTGTATTTAAGTGAGAATGGTCAACAAAAATAGTATCGTTTTTGCCGATACCTTCTTCCAATAATGCCGGGTCTGTAACTCGCACATAACCATCTTTTTTGGATGTAATACTAATAGAACCTGTGAAAAGTCGTTGCATATTGTTTTGTTCTATTCTATCACAAAACCGCAGAAGCCGCAGAACGGACCCGAATTAAACCCTGAACCTATGTTCTCTGCAAAACAAAAAACTTGTTAAGTTGTTAGACTAATATCGTTCAAAACATTAGTAACAAATAACAAGTATTTTGTATGAAAAAGTATACACAAATTAACAGCGAAGAGCGAGCGGTAATAGCTCATCTATGGAGGAACAATAA
>DOZK01000019.1 GCA_003518045.1 Candidatus Nomurabacteria bacterium | reverse complement strand
TAGGTTCGGGCTTTAATGTGCGGAGTAACTATAAACCAGTAATTTATTTTGCTATACTTTATTCATGAAAAAATTATTTTTAGGACTTTCGTTTTTACTAGGAATTGTTGGCATACTACTTACTTCTTTTTCTTTATATAGCTTATTCTTTTATACAAAGGATGGCGTTGATCTTTTCTATGGTTGTTTTATTTTATTTTGGGGTATTGTTTCTATAGCTTGCTCTTTTGTTTTTTTCAAAAGTGGTCAACGTATTTAGTTTACCCAGTCTTGTATTTGTATCATCTACTCTCCACCCTCTACTTTCTACATTCTATTTTTGTTATACTTCACTTATGAAAAAATTATTTTTTACATTCTCATTACTTCTTGGGATTATTGGTATATCACTTACACTCAGCTCTTTATATCTAGGCTCTTTAGATAGCCTAATTCGTAATTATGGTGATAGTTACAGTATGGGAATAAGTACATTTCTTCTATTCTGGGGTATTGTTTCCATAACCTGTTCTTGGGTTTTATATAAATTTAGTAAACGTAGTTAGTCCATATTTATGTATCTACTTTCCACTTTATGAACTTTTGACTAGTTTTTTATTTTTGTATTTGTATCATCTAAAATCTAATGTCTACCGTCTAATGTCTAATTTTGATATAATCAAAATTAATGAACGCAACTGACAGACTCACAGAATTATTTATGCGCTTTCCGGGTATTGGACCAAAGCAAGCAAAACGCTTTGTTTATTTTTTGTTGCGTGAACATTCTCAATATAAGGAGCAATTAATAAAAGCTTTGGAAGAATTAAAATTCACAGGCAAGCAATGTGAAAAATGTTATAGATTTTTTGGTGATAGAAATGCACAAACTGCAAAAATTTTTTGTAATATTTGCGATAACGAATCTCGCGACCATTCGGAAATGATGATTGTCGAAAAAGAATTAGATTTAGATGCTATTGAAAAAACTGGGTCATATAATGGCTTGTATTTTATTTTAGGTGGACTAGTCCCTCCACTTACCGAAAAGCCGTCTGAGCTTGTGCGTATCAGAGAATTAACCAGTCGTATACATGGCGCCATTGAGGCGGAGATGCTATCTGAGGTCATTTTTGCCCTTCCAGTAACGGATTACGGGGACATTACGACTCAATATGTGGAGAAGATAATTAAGCAAATAGTAGGAATAGATAAAGTAAAACTTTCCCATTTAGCACGTGGACTTTCTAGCGGTCTTGAACTTGAATATGTGGATAGAGATACTTTTAAGAGCGCGCTGGAGAGGAGGAACTGAAATACTAAAAGTAGTATGGAGAATGGAGTAAGGAGTAAGAAAATACCATGTCGTAGACATGGTATTTTCTATTCTTGCTTCGTGCTTCTTTCTCCTTACTTCTTTAATTGATTGCTTCTATCTTCAAACTCATAAATGGTTGTCTGTGGCCATTTTTCTTGTGATAACGTGACTTAGCTCTGTATCTTTCAACGATAACCTTAGCTAAACGACCACTTTCTGTAATAGTTGCCTCTACTGTAGATCCTGCAATGTATGGAACTCCAAGAACTGTTGATGTGCCATCGTCTTTTAGGACAACTGACTCAATAGTAACTTTATCTCCAACTTTGTAATCACCGTTGATTTTCTCAACTGCAATTTCGTCGCCAACGGCAACTTTGTATTGTTTTCCACCTGTTTGTATTACTGCGAATGACATAGTTGTGAAATTATACACTATTTTGCAATTATGTGCAAGAGGAATTCGTTGACAGGCCTGTTCTTAGTGGTATTATGAGGTTTGTTGCAACTTTTAGGATATGTCATGAAAAGGATTGCAGGCATCATCGCAGCCTTTCTTGTGATGATACCGCTAGATTTTCTTGTATTGTACCGCAAGGTGCGTCAAAAAAAGTTTAGCGCTGAAAAAATCACGGTCATCCATTTTTGGGATTGACTAAACTAATTGAAACAAAAGGAGACGAAATGAATTTTGCAGATTTACCAGTACATCAGCAGATAGCGGTGTCTGTGGTTATTGTTTGGTTACTTCTGGTTTTGTTTTTTGCCGTAATTAACTTTGCACGCAACACAAAACAATTTCTGGAGGATTTGAAAAATAGTCCGCGGGAGTGGTTGCTCGCCACGTTATTTTTCCCGTTCAAACGGGACTAACATTATGGAAAAAGAATATATTAATACCATTTATGTTATTGCGGGTATGTGGTTGTTGAGGATTATCTACTTTTTTTTGGCAACCGCAATTGATGATTATAAACTTTTCGGCGGTATGCCGTTTAAAGAAATCATTAAAGACCTCAAGGCTTCTCCCGCTAAGTTTTTCAGGGACTATATCCTGTTCCCGTTTCGAGATTAGTGGCTTGACCACAATCCCAAACCCCAAGAATCGTGCTGCCCCCTAACCCGTGGCAGCACTTTTTAATTTGTATTTTAAAACCAAAGTACGCAGTAACCAGTGGGCAGTAAGCAGTAAATACAAACACACAGACACTAGATTCCGACTTTCGTTGGAATGACAACATAAAAATACTACTTTAATAATTTACAATGCAAATGACGGCGCCGTAGGCGCCGTCATTTGCATTTACTTTATAAACTTTCAACCCGCCTTGCCGGCGAAGCAGGCTAAAAATTTGTGGTATTTTTTTTGAATATTGAAAATTGTAAAATTGAAAATTATTTAAATATTATATTTCTATATCCTATTGGCTAGTTTATCTCAACAAGCGGTGGCAGTTAACAATCTGGCCCCTATCCCTAGTCCTCTTCAAAACTTGGCTTATCCAAAACCGCTGGCTCTATTCCAATTCCCTCTCCAGTAATTCTTAAAACATCTTTATCAACCTTCTTCAATTCCTTATAAGCAGTATTGTAATGATTAACACTTGTCCCCAATGTTGCACCAAGCTTTTTCATATATTCTTCATAAGCTTCTAAATGCTTTCCTAAATCTTCAACTCTTTTTTGTATATGCTTTGCACTTTCTTCAATTTTGAAAGCCTTAAATCCATAAAGCACTGACTGTAAATATGCATAGAAAGTCGTTGGCGAAACAATGATAACTTTTCTTTTATTGTATGCATACTCAATTAAGTTTTGTGTATTCACAGCGCCTCTAGAAACTTGATTAACTAATAAATCATAATAAATCCCCTCAGCTGGAATAAACATAAAAGCAAAAGGCAAAGTTCCCTCTTCTGGTTTTATATATTCAGCAGTCTCATCAATTCTTTTCTGTATATCTTTTTTAAATTCATTTTGATAATATGCTGTGTCTTCCTCATCAGTTGCATTCATAAGACGTTGATAATTATCCAATGAATATTTCGCATCAACCGGAATAATTCCCTCTTTGGTATGAATAACAGCATCAACTATTTTCTTTCCATCTTTAAAAGCATATTGCATTTCATATTGTCCAGGAGCGAGCATGTTTGAGAGGATAAGCTCAAGAGAAGCTTCACCAAGATTTCCTCTTTGCTTCTGATGGGTCAAAACTTTTTCAAGATTTTGTAATTGCTCAGTCATGGAGAAAACTTGCTTGTTCCCTTCTTTCACTTCTGTAAGTTCACGAGTAATTTCTGTAATTAATTTTGTTGCCTCAGTATTTTGACGATGAAGCACTTGGTGGAGGTCAGATGCCGAACGCTCTAATTTATTTTCCACAGTGCCACGAAGACGCTCGAGCTGGTCTTGCAAAATTAAAAAAGAATTATCATCTTCTTTTAGTTCTGGTTTACGCAGAATTAAAATGACAAGCAAAGCAATAATTATGATAGCTAAAATTATAAAAAGAAGAGAGGAGGACATACGAGTAGTATACAGCAGGCAGTAAGCAGTAACCAGTGGGCAGTGGAGCAGTAAGATACAAGATATAAGAAGTAAGAAGGTAAGTCTGAATAGTTTCCAGTTTTTAGTTTCAAGAAATATCACGAACCCCCGTGTCATTCCCGCGCAGGCGGGAATCCAGTGTCTTGTATTTATAATTTATATTTTTAACCTGGATTCCCGCCTTCGCGGGAATGACACAGAAACAAATTGAATTATCTAAAATCCACAATCTAATTTACCCCACCAAGCGGTGGTGGCTAAAATCTATTTCTATGTTAGGATTATTTCGAAGTCGGATTACTGACTTTAGGGTATGTGGCCAAAAGCCACCCCTTATATGTTTTTTAATAAAAAAACTATAAGCTTAAGTAACCCCATTTTTTAGATTAAACCAGTGCAGACACACTATGTGTGAAAAAGTTGCGAGACTGGTTATCTATGGAGGTGTAGCGTCTTGGAAATTCATTTCCTATAAGATTACTTACCGATAATGTTTTTTGATATGGGGTAAATAAAAGTTAGGTCTGTTCGACCTAAGAACCGGCGACATCATAAGTCAAATTCATTTCATGGATTTGCAGACGCCGCCTTTTTCTTTTTTGCCTCTACCACTTGGCAAAAAAGAACCCCGCCACACGGTGTGTGGCGGGGTATATATTTTCGTAAATGTAACCTATGTGAAAGCTATGTATTTCAACACATTTTCAATAGCTTGACAAAGTGTACCCGTATGGTATACTTGCTTTTGTCCCCGATCGGTTTCGGTGGATAGTTGGTATCGAGGCAAAACGCCTACACTAACTGGTTTTTTTGAAAATCAAACCCAAGGAGATCCCATGAAGGACCCGTCCGGCTTCCAGTTTCTGGAGGCAAAAAAAGGCTTTATTTCTGTCGTCACCATCGCCGCCGGCCTGTCGCGACGCCGTGCCACCCAAAAACTGAATACCTTTGGTGTTGGCGCCAGCCTGGGCATGGTCAGCTGATCGGCCGGTGCTGGGCGCGGGCGCGAATGATTGCCCCCGCCTCACGTTGCACCAGGCCTTAACCTTACGCTGATATTTTACTCTTCTGAAAAAGAGAAATTATTGGCACAACCAAGGAGAATCGAATGAAAGTTCGAAACAACGGACCCGGTTGAAAAACTGGAGTCCACCCCCCGTCCAAGATAACGCGACGGGGCTATTTTTTTTCCAAATTCCCCCTTTTTATATATTTGAATTACTACTTGTATCCGTGTCATACCCGTGTCATACCCGTGAAGACGGGTATCCAGGTTTGTATTTTAAATAAGACACTGGATTCCCGCCTGCGCGGGAATGACACAGAATTTGTATCTGCTTTATAGACTTTCGACTTTATGGACTTTATGGGCTTTCGACTCGAACTCAGTATGATATACTGAGTTCACTATGCAAGAAAAAATAAAAGCTGAAATCAAACCAGCAATGATTGCGAGAGATACTGTTCGACTTGGTACTCTTCGTATGATTATCGCTGCATTTACAAATGAATTAGTAACACAAGGTCGCCCACCGACTGACCCACTTTCAGATGATGACTGTATGAAAGTTATCAAGCGTCTTTCAAAACAACGTAAAGATTCTATCGAGCAATTCATCGCTGGTGGTCGCCCAGAATTAGCTGATGATGAAAAAGCAGAACTCGCCGTTATCGAAGGCTTCCTCCCAGCGCAAATGTCTGAAGCAGAAATCGAGAATGCTGTAAAAGCAAAACTTGCAGAATCCCCTCTTGACCCAACCAAGAAAGGTCAATTTGTTGGAACAATGATGCGCGAGCTTGGTTCTAACGCTGATGGTGCGCTTGTAAAATCTGTAATCGATAGATTAACCTCATAATAATTAAAAACATGGACTTCCAGCCACCTCTTTTTGAAGATGTACCACAACCTAGACGACCACTAACTCAAAAAGAAAAACAGATAGAAAGTGTTATTTCAGAATTAAGAGGGCAAAATAAATTACCACAAGCAGAAAATGCTTCTATTACACCACAACAAGAAAGTTTAATTTATTCTGTCATAGCAAATAGTGAACAATCTGATAAAGAACGATTAACACCAGAACAATATGCGTTAATTCAACATATATCCCCGCAAAATATAAAAAATTATTTAGAATTTTCTAATATAGAAGTTACCCCAATAGAAAATATAGATAATAGATTTCCTGATCAAAACACAGCACAACTTTTTTAGAAAAGAAATCGTTAACGAATAATTTACTTTCAATTAGGAAACCCAGAGTGTATGTCATTCCAAACTTGATTTGGAATCCAGTGGATACTGAAATTATAAGATACTGGACCCGCCTTGCCGTCGAGGCAGGTCCTGATTTTCATCAGGATGACAACAACATGGTAATTTAGTAACTTACAATATTTTAATTACAAACCACTGGTAATCCTGCGCGATAATTTATATTTTTATCTTGAGATTTTGGGTTTGGGGTAAACAATACGAAACATGATTGATGTGATGGTAACGGTGAATTTATTTTTACATAAAATCTCGTCCACCCAGGTACAGACCACTGCCCAGTTGATATTGCTGTTTCTTTTGCAAACATGCTACTTTGTGAGTCAAATAAATAAATTGGAAAAGTTCCATTGGAGAAAAAAGTACTTTTTGCTTCTCCGTAAAATGTCATACCTAACTTTATACTCCCCTCTTTATATAAAGATAAATTACGAATAGCCGGCGAGTTTTGTATGACAGGAATAGCTTCCCCGTTTATTACCGGTTTATTTTTATATGGAACAGTTATTATTTCCACCTTTCCATCTTTACCATAAATAACATAACTCATTCCTGGAGTCAGTCCACCCTCATAAATTTGATTATCTAAGTTTGCAATTGAAGGCTCAGATAATTTTTGTAAATTAACTGGGTCAGGCAGCCAGTTATCTGTAAAGAAAGAGCCACTTCCACCGACGAAAGAAAACTTTTTCATAAAGTTCGGTGCGAATTTTTGCAATGCAATAAAAATTGCAAGTAAAATACCAAACACTACTGCGACAATAAATAACTTTTTTAAAAAATATTGTATAGTTTCCATAATTATTTTTTACCATTACAAGACTCTGGCGCCCATAGACCGCGCGCACTCACTCTCGCGAGAGTTTGTACATCTCGAAATTCTTTTTGATATTTATATGGCGTCATATATGTATATTCATAAGCATAACCGTCCGCAATCATTTTTCTATTTAACATCTGCCCATCTTCTAAATAAACATAATTAAGAAGCCGTCCATAAATATCACGAGTACTTTGTGTGTCATCACTTTCTAATCTAACATTTTTTCCATCGGCCAAATCTTCCATTCTAGCAGAAGCTTCTTTGCCAAAACATTCTACAGGTTTTCTTGTGTCAACTGTTTCTGGAGTATTTATTCCTATTAATCTGACTTTTTCATCTATGCCATTTATATTAATTACAAGTGTGTCTCCATCAACAACACGAGTAACTTTATAATACGGACCAACCGGTACTTCTATCTTTTTTCCAGCTTCATTATTTAGAAAACTAGAGAAAGCTTCTCTTTGTGTGCCGTATAAAATAGAAAGTAAAGCCAATACACAGACAATGATAAGCGCGAGCATTCCATATTTTGAAAAAGGATCATTTACATGATGAGACATGATGATTTTAGTTTAGCACGTAGTTGGTGCCGAAACCTTTACCGCAAGGGAATAAGTAGCCATGCAGAGGAAAATAATGCCAATATAGCCAATTTCTTGACCTTGGTAAGGCAAAGCGTGAAGCATGGCAGATAATCCCAAA
This sequence comes from Candidatus Nomurabacteria bacterium, assembly GCA_003518045.1. Lineage (GTDB taxonomy): Bacteria > Patescibacteriota > Minisyncoccia > Phycocordibacterales > UBA5272 > UBA11704. The sequence goes on along the minus strand of DOZK01000019.1, from coordinate 2,518 downwards.
AAACTAAGAAGCACAGCAATTAGGGCAGTTCCACACGCGGCACAACCGATGCCAATAAAGGCTAAAAATAATCCTATACCACTGTATAGCCCACTTCTAATTATTATTTCCCCGCGAGTTTTCATATAAATAAAAGCTAGTGAAATATTTATCCCACCCAGAAGTGAGCCTAGAATAGATAAGATGAGTGAGTTAACAGAAAAAGTATTAGAGACATCAAATAAAGTAGATAGAAAAAGTTTTATTTGCTTCTCATAAGTAATAGTATCAAAAGAAAATACTGACATAGCATTCTTGCCATTTTCTGTTGCAAGTAAAAGCATGAAAAAAATAAAAGTAGAAACTATTAAAATTATTCGGCTATCTTTTCTAGAAAAAACGAGAGAGACTCCGGTTACGATATGTTTCATTGGATAAGTATAGCAGTAGGCAGTAGGTAGTGACCAGTGGGCAGTAATACAAATAATTTTCAATTTTGCAATTTTCAATTTTCAAAAAATACCATAAATAACTCGCCGTGTGTGTCATTCCAAATTTAATTTGGAACCTGCCTCGCCGGCGGGCGGGTCCAGCGTCTTTGATAGTTTCAAGTAATGTAAATACAAGGAGTCGCGCCGTAGGCGCGACTCCTCGTATCTTTTGAAAATTGAAAATTGAGACATTGTATATTGAAAAACAACGCCTTCGCGTTGTTTTTACATTATCTCATCCCCCACCTTTCTCCTTGCCAAAAAATCTTCGAGTTGTGCTATCTCTGTTTGTACTGCATCTTCCCAATCTTCTTTCGTTCCATAAGCGGCATGAAGTTTGGCTTTGTAATTTATATAAAGTGGATATATTAGTTCTGGGTCTTGAGCAATTATATTTGCAAAAACAGATTGCTCTTCTTTTGTAAGCATCATAAGTCCAGACTCAAAAGCCCTCACCTCTTCAGATGTGAGTTCCGATTTTTCCAAAACATTTTTTAATTCGTCTATGAGTGCCATGTGTCTTTTTTACCCTTTTAAATTAAGGTAATCTATAACTTCACTCTCTCACAAAAACAGAAATTTGTCAAATAGAGTTATGCACCTCTGGTGAAAGCAGCTCGTACTGCCGCGGATGTTGTAAATTGACGAAGCATTTCCATTTGAGCATCACTAACGCTTCCAATCTTTTCAGCATATATTTCTAAATCTTCAAAATGTGTATTTAACTGTACTTTATGAGCAGAAGCATTTTCAAAAGAAGATTGTGCCATAAACTCGTGTGACCTAAATAAAAGTTTTCTCATAAAATATTTGTGATTGGAAATAATATAACTAGGAGTATACCCCCGTACTTTACCCTCGTGCAAGCGAAATTTCTGTGTTGTTCTGTAAATAATGTTTATAAGTTATTAAGTATTGAAAATTCCCCCCAAAAATGGTATCATTGTGAACAATCAACAGTGAGTAGTAGATAGTTAGTAGTAAGCAGTTTTTGAATACAAAACATTCTTGTTTAACAAGTGTTTGAGTATTTTAACTACCCACTACCTTCTACCTTCTGTTTAATTGGGGTATCGTCTAATGGTAGGTTGACGAGCGACGGCGAGGAAATGCTGAGGTCAGCAGACCGAATGTAACATCAGCTAGCGTAGTTTACGGAGCGGTCAAATACAGTGGTCCTGATCAGGACCAAAACATTAGTGACTACTTACAATGTGTTAGAGTAAAAAATAATATTGGGGTATCGTCTAATGGTAGGACATCAGGTTTTGGTCCTGAGTATCGAGGTTCGAGTCCTTGTACCCCAGCAAACTTAGATACCCTTCGGAATTTTGGGAACCGAGGGGCGCGCTTCGCGCGCGGTATGGGAATTCGGCGAGGAGGGCAAAGGATTTTTTCGGAGTGGCAAAAAGCGCGCGAGCGCGCAGGTGGGGGTTCGAGCCGACTTTTAGGAGAAAATCTCTTTTTGCTTCCAGATTTTCTCCTGAAGCGACAATTTCGGCTTGGTTAGCGTCTTTTATGAAGGCACGGCAAAGTTCGAGCCAGCGATTGCCGTTTCGTTCAAAATCCTTCAATTTCTGCTCAAAATCAATTTTTGAGTCGAGGAGAACGCGCTTCTTTGCGACATATTCTTCGCTCGAAAGCGTTTGCTCAAGATGCGCGTCAAGAAGCCGATCAAGTTTCTCCTCGTACTCTTTAATTTTGAGCTTTAGATTTTGAACGAAATCGGCATCGGCGTGGGTAGTTTCTGTTTGCTCCTTTTCCAAGAGAGCAAGCATCTCATTTGCCCACGCCGAAGACAAAGAAACTTTTTGCAGATACTCGGTGATTTGCGTGGCGAGCGATTCTTCGCGGACATAGGGCTGTGCGCAGACACCTTTCTTTTTCGTGCACCGATAATACACATGACCTTTCTGAACTTCGCTTGTGATACCGCAACCGCACTCTGCGCACGAAAAAACTCCGCGAAGAATATGCTTTTGCTCGCCTCGCTTGGTCGGGTGCGCTTTTCGCGCCATCACCGACTGGCACTGATCAAAAAGTTTCTT
>DOZK01000002.1:38653-43750 GCA_003518045.1 Candidatus Nomurabacteria bacterium | reverse complement strand
GCACTTAGAGTTAGAACTTGGGTTACTGCTCACTGCCCACTGCTTACTGCTATACTATCTCTATGAACAAAAAACCATTCACCAAAAAGCCGCCATCTACTTCCGAAACGTCCTGGGGCTCTGTCGCTTCTTGGTATGACAAACACTTAGAAACATCTGGTGATACTTATCATGAAAAAGTTGTCTATCCAAACCTACTCAGATTATTAGGGGACATAAAAGGCAAACACATTTTAGATTTAGCTTGTGGACAGGGGCAATTCTCAGAAATAATAGCCGGCTTCGGTGCGAAAGTTACAGGTATTGATATTGCTAAAGAATTAATTGCTATCGCTGAGAAAAATAATATCGACCATAAATTTTCATTACATTATTTTGTAAGTCCGTCGGATGATTTATATATGGTCAAAGATAAGACACAAGATTTTGTTGTTTGTATTTTAGCACTTCAAAATATTGAAAAGTTACAAGATACATTAAAAGAGGCTTCACGTGTTTTAAAAGATGGAGGAAAATTTTTGTGTGTTATAAATCACCCAGCATTTAGAAACCCAACCCACACTCATTGGGATTATGATGAAAGGCAAGGGAAGCAATACAGACGAGTCGAAGAATATTTGAGTGAGTCAAAAATAAAAATAGATATGACACCAGGTTCTTTTAAAGATAAAAAATATACTGTCTCATTCCATCGACCATTACAATTATATGTAAAACTTTTATCAAAAGCCGGATTTGCTATAACACGACTAGAGGAATGGGAAAGTCATAAAGAAAGTGGAAAGGGGACACGTCAGAAATCTGAAAACAAAGCCCGTAAAGAAATCCCTTTGTTTATGTGTTTGGAGGTAAGGAAATAACAACAAAATATGTGTTATAATTTTTTTATATGAAAAAAGAAAAAATAGGAGATATATTCCGTTATGTTGTTATTATATTAGGATTACTTCTTATCGTATGGGCTTATTTAGTTTTCTTGAGTCTTGGTTCTATTGGGGGAGCTATATAGCATTTTTTTGATTGATAATAATACTCATCTAATTAATTCATATAAGTTAACACCCTCCTTTTTATTTTACTTGAAAGCCACTAGGCTTCTTTTGTTGTTAAGTGTTGTTACTTTTGGTTGGCGATTTTAATCTCCCCACTGGTCACTGCTTACTGCCTACTGTATACTATATTTATATATATGAAAAAATTAGGATATGGGCTTCTTTATGGTATTCTTGGATTGATTTTTGCTGGCTTTGGCTTACCGTCTCTTTTTTCTGGTATTAGTTATATTGGTAATCCATATGTTGGAGCATGGGGCGCTGTATCAGGAATCATATTTCCTTTAGTTTTTATTCGCCCTGCTGAGCGAACGCAGCAAAACCCTGTGGCGTTAGCCCAGGGATGGAGGCGCACCCAATAGATTCTTCTCTGCATGTTAGAATAGCCACATGAAGCGTGACTACATACGAGCCGACCATTGTGTATACCACTGCGACTATCATCTCGTGTTTGTTACTAAATACAGGAGAAATGTAATAGCCAATGAAGGAATTTGGACATATCTCGAACAAAAGTTACGAGAAGTTACAGAACACTACCCACGTATACGAATTAAAGAAATTAATCACGACATTAATCATATACATATACTTATATCTATACCACCACAAATGTCAGTGGGTAGTGTGGTTAGACTATTAAAAACAAACAGCTCGAGAAACATCAAATCCAAATTCCCATTCTTAAAAAAGGTTTACTATGGAACCGACGGTATGTGGTCAGATGGATACTTTGTTTCATCGGTCGGCGCTGATGAAGAAACCATTAAACGTTATATTGAAAAACAAGGAGAAGAAGATATTGGGCAAACAGCTACGCTGTTTGAATGATGTAATCCAACGGATTGCATCTGAAACCCCGTGGCGTGAGCCCGGGGTAGTTCATCTTATTATCTTTTTTGTATTTGTTCTATGCAACTAAACAAGAAAATATAAACAATTATACTAATTGGTCTGTTTTGTCTTGGTATGTTGGTGTTCCTATTTTTTTTGTTTTTTCTGCCATCTCACTTGGAGCACCAAAACTTGGTAATGATGGGGTAGCGCAGGCGTGGGGAGCTTTATTTATAATAGTTGTCATAATTATCTGTGCTTTATTGTCAGTTATTTTTGCTCATATAGTAGGACTATTTAAAGGAGAAATAAAGCCAAAAATATTAAACCATGTTTTTATTATTTTGGCAGTAATAACATTAATTGACCATATTTATATTGTTATTAGTAAGTTTAGTTAAGGATAAAAGTTAATTTTATTTATTTATTTCCCACCCACTGGTCACTGCTTACTGGCTACTGTATACTGTTACTATTACATATGAAAAAACTACAACATTTTTTAAGAACAACACAAGGTAAAGTTATTGCAGGATTAGTCGCTATATTTGTCGCATTATTCGCTTATTATTTTTATGCTGTTAGTAATGGACAGGTAAAAGACGTAGAAGAAGTTGTAATAACAGATACAGACCATGTCCGTGGTGCATTGGATGGGAAAGTAACTCTTGTGGAGTTTGCAGATTTTCAATGTCCTGCCTGTGGAGCTTATGAGCCACTTATTCGTAAAGTTTTAGCTGATAACCCAACTACATTAAAAATAGTATTTCGACATTTTCCACTCACTCAAATTCATCAAAACGCACTTATTGCAGCAAAGGCAACCGAAGCTGCAGGAGTACAAGGAAAGTTCTGGGAAATGCACGATATACTTTTTGATAAACAAAAAGATTGGTCTCTAGGACTTAATGCTCGTGATTTTCTTGTTGGTTATGCAAAGACCTTAGGTCTTGATGAAGTTAAATTCTCCGCAGATTTAAATAGTTCTACAATTGAAAAGAAAATTTTAGCTGAATATCAAGAAGGTGCAAAATTAGGAGTGAATGGTACACCATCATTTTTTATAAATGGAAAGAAAATAGAAAATCCACAATCTCCTGAAGCTTTTAATGAATTGATTAAGCAAGCAACAAAATAATATGTCCATTCGCGATTTCTTCGTTAAACAAGCAGTAAAGCACGGCACAAAAAATCTCCCAAAAGATCAGGCGGAGATGTTACAAAAAGCTGTAGAAAAAGACCCAAAGCTTTTTGAAAAAATTGCTAAAGAAATTGAAGTCTTAAAAAAAGCTGGCAAGCCAGAAATGTATGCATCATTAGATGTGATGAAAAAGTATCAGAAAGAATTGCAAGCGTTGTTTACCAAATAGATAAAATGAAAAATATTTTCTCTCGTCGCTTATTGTTAATATTTTTGATAATGGTTACTGCTTTAATTATTTATATACTTTATTTTTGGTTTATCTTATATCCAAAACAAAAAGAAACAGAGTGTATCACTAGGGCAATGTACGGTCATCCTTGTGCAATTATTAACTAAATTGTAAATATACCTGTCGACGTGTATTAGGTATGTATTTGCATTACTGCTTACTGCCCACTGATTACTGCTTACTTTAATATTCTAATTTGATAATTTTTTGATAAAAGTGTAGTATAAAAATAGGCTCATTTTAGGAGAAATGCCATGGCAAATCAAGTAGCGAACCGTGCTAACGACGACCGGTCACCCGACTTTGTCGATGCTAAACCGGAGACTCTGTCGGTAACACTGGAACTGTCTGATCAATTGGATGGCGCGGAAGACCGCCCCATTCCAGCACCAGAACTGAAATCATCAATCTCGGGGTGGGTAGGAGACCCCAAAGACCGAGGCAACTAGCGGAAAACTAGTTGCAAAAACCCCGCGTCATGCGCGGGATTTTTTATTCTTAATATTTTTAATTTATGCTAGAATACTAATCACTTGGTTTTTCTGAAAAATGTATTTATGCATTTACTAATAACGAATAACTAATAACCAATAACTACCCATTATGAGTCTTTCCATCGGAATTGTCGGATTACCTAACGTTGGGAAATCAACGCTGTTTAATGCGCTTACAAAAAAGTCTGTGCCAGCAGATAATTATCCATTTTGTACAATTGACCCATCAGTTGGTGTGGTTCCGGTGCCTGACGCGCGACTTGAAGTGTTATCAAAAATTTCTGGTTCAAAAAAATTAGTTCCCGCTATTGTAGAATTCGTAGACATCGCTGGACTTGTAAAAGGAGCCTCTGCCGGTGAAGGATTAGGTAATGCATTCCTTTCACATATTCGTGAGACAGATGCTATTGCTGAGGTTGTGCGTATTTATGAAAACAGTGAACTCATACATGTTGAAGGTACTGTTGACCCACTTCGTGATATTGAAATTATAAATATGGAACTTATTTTGGCTGACATGCAGACAGTTGATAAGCGTAGCCAAACTATTGGTAAAGATGTGAAGCGTGGAGACAAAGACGCAATAAAGTTACAAGGCATATTAGATATTTTCAAAAAAGCTTTTGATGAGGGAAAGTTGGCTCATTCAATTCCATTTGACCATGAAGAATTAAAACTTATTCGTGATCTTCATTTGATTACTATGAAGCCATTTCTTTATGTTTTAAATAAACAGTCAGGCGGAAAAAATTTGGACGAGATGAACCCGCCCGCCGGCGAGGCAGGCGATGATCGTTTCCAAAATCTAATTAAATATTTTAATGATAATAAGTTTAAATATGTAGTGGTGGATGCAAAAATTGAAGATGAATTAAAAGATTTTGAAGGCACAGAGAAAGAAGAAATGCGAAGCATGCTTCTTTCGAATGTGTCCCGAGCCGAACCTGAGAATTCAATTGGAGGCGAGGGAAAAGAGAAAGATGACGACGGAATAAATAATTTAATAAAGTCTGGTTACGATTTGCTAGGATTAGAAACATATTTAACAACAGGGGAGATGGAGACACGTGCGTGGACAATTAAGAAAGGCTCTACCGCGCCAGTTGCTGCCTCAGCTATTCACTCTGATTTTGAAACTAAATTTATTCGTGCGGAAGTTGTCGCTTATGAAGATTTGGTAAAGGCTGGAAGTTTTGCCGAGGCGAAATCAAAAGGAGTTTTAAGGACAGAGGGGAAGGAATATGTTGTAAAAGATGGGGATGTGATTGAATTCAAAATTTAAAA
>DOZK01000002.1:27049-38528 GCA_003518045.1 Candidatus Nomurabacteria bacterium | reverse complement strand
TTTTAAATTTTGAATTCAATCACCCTGAGACTCGCTGTATTCCTTTGCGAGTCGAATGGGTGAACGTATCTACTTTACAGACTTTAAGGACTTTTGACTTTATGGACTTCTCTTTTGTCTATTGACAAAAGAGACTATTTCATGCTACAATATATATCCAACCTTTGACAGTTGCCGTGAGTTGGTTTAGGGGTTCGCGCTCGATACGCGAACCTCTTTTTTTGTGATTTTTTGCCTGGGCCACTTGGCAAAAAATCACCCAGCTCACGCGGTGCGTGGCTGGGTAGTTTCAATTTTTGAAATAAATTCCCCATAACTTACGTATTAACTGTATACTCCTCTTATGGATACTCAGTCGGATGAACAATTAGTGGGGCGTATACGTAAAGGAGAAAAAGAGCTCTTTGGTATTTTGATTGATAGATACGAAGCAAAACTTACTCGCTATATAAAAAGATTTCTTCAAAATGAAGAAGATATAACTGATATAGTACAAAATGTTTTTATAAAAGTCTTCATTAATTTGCAAAGTTTTGATGTAGATAGATTATTTAATTCTTGGATTTATCGCATTGCTCATAATGAGACGGTAACATATTTAAAAAAACGCGGGAATGAAAAAGTTTCATTCTTAGATTTTGATACAATGTTTCCGCATCCTTTTGCAAAAGAAACTGCGGATAAGCCAACTCTTGATAAAGAATTAGAAGATTTAATGACATCTTCTCTATCTTTAATTCCACTTAAATATAAAGAAATTTTAGTTTTGTATTATTACGAAGAACTTTCTTATCAAGAAATAGCTGACATTTTACATATTCCTATTGCCACTGCTGGAGTGAGACTCCGTCGCGGACGTGAGCAATTAGAAAGGCATATAAAGAAAGAGGATCACATTTAAAATTTAAAAATATGACAAATATAAAAACAAATATTCTACAATTCGTAGAAAAAAATAAAATAAGTATGATTCCTCGCTGGAAGTTTGTTTTGTATTCTTTATTAGGTGTTACTCTCGCTATTTTTGCATTCGTTGCTCTTACTTTTTTTGGAAGTTTAATTATATTTGTTTTAGCTAAGCATGGATTTTTATATTTACCGTTATTTGGACTAGGCGAAATTATGCATGGAATACTAGCCATTCCGCTCACATTATTTATATTAACAATAGTGTTAATTACCATTGTAGAAATATTAGTACACAAGTATTCTTTTTCTTTTAAAAAGCCAGTAATTGTTACTTTATTAACGCTTACTTTATTGTCTCTTGTTTTTAGTTTCTTATTAACTCTTACACCAATGCATGGAGGAATTAGGCGTTACGCAGAAGAAAATCACATGGGATTTATTTCTCGTGAATATAATAGGCCCATTCCACTTAAGGAATTTGGTAATATGACAGTTTTAAGAGGTATGATTATTTCTACTTCGTTGGACGAAGTTATTATAAAAACATTTGATAATACAATGGAGGTTGTATATGCAAGTACAAGTATTAAAGAAAACCCTTTACCAGAAGTAGGCGAGGATGTAGTTATTTTCGGGTCTATCATTGATGATAAATTTGAAGCAATACAAATTCGAGATGCAGATATTTTTCCATTTGGAGAATATATGGAAAAAAGAAGAGGAAGAATGATGGGTGGTAATGTAGTGAAATAAGTTTTCTTGCTAAACGAAAACTCTCTCGTTGTCGCTCGGACTAAATGGAAAAGATTACTTTTCCATTTCGCTCCTCGTTAAACGAAATAAAAAAAAGTTAGTATTGTATTAATAAGTGATAGGGAAAAAGATAGCGCGTCTTTTTCTCTATCGAATAAAATAGAATTTTTGTGTCATTCCAAATTTAATTTGGAATCCAGTGTTCCATTGAAATGCATGACACTGGATCCTGATTTTCATCAGGATGACATTAAAATGAATAATGAATTTGAATTTGAATTTGAATTTAACTTCTAACTCCTAACATCTAACTTCTAACTATCTAAAAATATGACAAAAAAATCACTTATGAAAACCGCGCTCATTCCTAGTATTGGGCTTGCGTTATTAACAATATCTTCAGCATCGGCTATGTCTTTCGGACATATGAATATAAATGCTAATGCATCACCAGATGAAATAGCAACACGACAGTCAGCAATGTTTCAGGATCACGCAAATATGCTTGGACTAAATGTTGATGATGTTAAATCTGCATGGGCATCCGGTAAAGACCTTAAAACTTTAGCAAGGGAAAAAGGAATTTCACTTGATACTGTGAAGCAGAAAATGGATGCGACTAGACTTGCAAATCAGAAAGCTATGCTATCAGCACTTGTTACTAAAGGCGTAATTACTCAAGCACAAGCTGACCAGAGGCTTGCCGTTATGAGTACCAAAACTGCCAAAGGTGGTATGGGTGAAGGAAAGCATGGTGGACGTGGGTTTGGAATGATGGGCTGGTAAGTTTTCGTTAATGTTTGATATGTAATGACAAAAAAAGAGTGGCGCCTACGGCGTCACTCTTTTGTTTTGCATTATTTTAATTTAAATAGTAGAGTATCTCGTAGGTTCATCCAACGAGTTCACGAACACCGTGGAGAAAGGAATTTATGTACATCAATGGCAGACACGTCGGGCTTAATAGAATCCTTAAGCCCCAGGCAGGAAAAGTTTATTCATGGAGGTCTTGTTTCCTTTGCAAAAAAGAGTTTCGATTGGAACTCGACCCAAACAAAGTGGGAGCCAAGAATCCAATATGCCCAACATGTTTTGGAGATATATTGGCTGACGGCCTTGAGTTGGGTATGCCATCACCAAGGCGTTGATTGTCGTGGTGGTCGTGGGCGGAGCGCGTCTGGCAAGCGCGCTTTTGTTTTACCCATAATCTTTGTATAATTAAAAGATATTATGAATTTGATATTTTGTATCAACTAATAACTAATAACTAATAACCAATAACTACCCCACCCATGCTTGTTAACGAAATCCGTTCTAAATTTTTAAATTATATGAAAGAGAAAGGGCATGCAGTCGTGCCCTCTGCTTCTCTTGTGCCTGAAAATGACCCTACAACACTTTTCACTGGCTCTGGCATGCAACCTATGCTTCCTTATTTATTAGGTCAACCTCATCCACTTGGTAAGCGTATCGCAGACTCACAGAAGGCTTTTCGTTCTGGAGATATAGAAGAAGTCGGGGATAATCGCCACACTACTTTTTTTGAAATGTTGGGGAATTGGTCTTTTGGAGACTATTTTAAAGAAGAAGAAATAACTTGGATGTGGAATTTTTTAATTGAAGAATTAAAACTTGACCCAAATAATTTTTATGTAACATGTTTTGCCGGCAATGAAGCGCTTGGTGTACCACGTGATACATACTCCGCAGAGCTATGGCAGAAACTTTTTGCACAAAAAAATATTACAGCAAAAATATCTGAAAATCCGGAGAATGGAATAAAAGAAGGCGAAAAGATTTTCTATTATAGTGAGAAAAAGAATTGGTGGTCTCGCTCAGGAGTTCCCGCAAATATGCCAGACGGTGAGCCAGGTGGACCAGACTCTGAAATGTTTTATGATTTTGACCCATTTAAATCAAATGACATACATCGTAAAAGTATTTTTGCCTTTGAACCATGTCATGTAAATTGTGATTGTGGCCGTTTCCTTGAAATTGGAAATAATGTTTTTATGCAATATAAAAAAGTTGCTAATGGATTTGAAGAGCTTCCACAAATGAATGTGGACCACGGAAGTGGACTTGAGCGTTATTCTGCCGCACTCAGAAATGACCCGGATATTTTTAATATAGATGTTTTTGCAGAGCCAAAGAAAACAATAGAAAGACTTTCAAATAGGGACTATGGAATAACAGAAAAAGATACCTATGCATATCGTGTAATTCTTGATCATATTCGTTCAGCTGTATTTTTAATCGGAGACGGAGTAATGCCTGGGAATAAAGACCAAATGTATTTTGTTCGTCGTCTTATTCGTCGCGCTGTGCGATTTGCCCGTAATTTAGGAGTGAGCCAAAACTTTACAAAAGAAATTGCTGACTCATTTATTTCAGTTTATAAAGATGAATATAAAAATTTAGAAGAGAAGAGTGAAATTATTTTAAGCGAACTTGATAAAGAAGAAAGTAAGTTTAGAAAGACACTTGAGAATGGTATTAAAGAGTTTGAAAAATTAGCGGGGCATGACATTTCTGGCGTGAATGCTTTTCACTTACTTCAATCATATGGATTTCCAATTGAACTTACCGAAGAATTAGCAAAAGAAAAAGGAATATCGGTGGATATGGTTTCATTTAATGAAGAAAAAAATAAACATTCAGAAAGTTCTCGCACTGCGTCAGCTGGGAAGTTCAAAGGTGGGCTAGGAGGGGATGGAGAAATGGAAGTGAAGTATCACACAGCGACACATATGCTTCATCAAGCACTACGAACTGTATTAGGAGACACTGTGGTACAAAAAGGTTCGAATATCACACCTGAGAGACTACGTTTCGATTTTGCTTATGCGGAAAAAATGACAGATGAACAAAAGAAAAAAGTTGAGGATTTAATTAATGAAAAAATAAAAGAAAATCTCCCAGTTATTCGTGAAGAAATTTCAATCGAAGAGGCAAAGGCACGCGGTGCAATGGGATTATTCACCGATAAATATGGCGAGAAAGTTTCTATTTATAGAATTGGTGAAGGAAAAAATAAAGGCGACAATAATTTATTTTCAATCGAAATGTGTGGTGGTCCGCATGTAGAAAATATTGGAACACTCGGAACTTTTAAAATAGTAAAGGAGGAAGCAGTTTCGTCAGGCGTTCGTCGTATCAAGGCAGCCCTAGAATAGTTTGTATTATAAATAAAAACTAAAAATTAAAAACTAAAAATTTGTCCGCATTGTTTAAATATTGAAAATTGTTTCATTGAATATTTTCACAGAATATTTCCCCCCTGTGTGTATCTCCCTGCCTACTACTCACTGCTTACTGCTATACTGTTTAGATGCCCCAATCCTATCTCATAATTTCTATGACCGACATGGCCACTATGATTTATTATGTCTCAGATGGCAAAGTTATTGTGGCGCATAATCATGAAGTTGGCTTCAAACAATTAGAAGCTGATGGATTAGGAATTACAGCAGCATCAAAATTATTAGATGGCGTAATGTACACCCTCGAATTTATTTCTTTGCACGATAGAATTCCAACAGAATTTTATTTAGCAACGAATAGATACGTAACTTGGATTGCTGGCGTATTACAGGGTGCATCTTATGCACAGTTTTTTACAGAAAATAAATCAGTGCGTGTTACACTGGATACTACAAAAGCCCCTTCAATTAACTATGCAAGACATACGAAAACCGTATTCTCATTCAAGGTCTAGTCGCGACATCCCAAAGCGGGTAGAAGAATTTGAACGTCATGAAGAATTTGACGTGCTAGACGAGCGCGATGCTGTTTTTATTCCTACAAAAAGTTTCAAAAATAGAAGAAGTTTGGAAAATATGGAAATGTATCCAAAGCGTGCTCGCGAAGAGATGCAAGAAATTTCTAATAGAAGAGAAAGAGAAGAAATAAATAGAGAGCCGGATACTGACCCATATACACCTTATCGTGGAGCAAAAAGACGCAAGGGGCCAATATCTTTTTCTACATGGATGTTTGCTTTATCAACAATAGTTATAATTACTGGTGTTGCATTGCTTACTTTTGTATTTAATTCTGCAACAATAACTTATATTCCAAAGTTTAAAGACGTTGAAATTAATAAAAGCTTTACATTTAGTAGAGACGCCGCTCCTTCAACTATTTCTTATACATTAGCAACAACAACAATTTCTAAAACAAAAACATTACCACTTTCAGAAACTAAAAAAGTAGAAACAAAAGCATCTGGTACTATTGTTGTTTATAATAATTTTGATTCTAATCCACAAAAGTTAATAAAAAATACTCGCTTCGAATCAAGCGGAGGTAAAATTTATCGTATCAATCAATCAATCACGGTCCCAGGTAAGAAAGGTAGCACTCCAGGTAGTGTAGAGGTTACAGTCTATGCAGATAGTTATGGAGCTGGGTACAATATAGCTCCGAGTGATTTTACAATTCCTGGATTTAAAGGTTCACCACGATATACAGGATTTTATGGTCGCTCAGTTGGTTCTATGAAAGGTGGAGCGGGTGGAAATATGTCTTTGGTCTCCCAATCTGATTTAAATTCTGCAAAAGATGAACTTGCTCTTGAAATGACACAAAGTCTAAAAGAGGAATTATCAAAAATTAAAAAAGAAGGTACGGTGCCAATGTATAATGCAGTTACTGTTTCATTTTCTGATAATGAAGACCAAGTTATGACTGGGGCAACAGCAACTTATGAAGTTACTGCAACAGGGTATTTAATGCTTGCCAAAGAAAGTGAATTAGCAAATATGATAGCTACAGAAACTATGCGCGATTATAATAGTCAACCAGTTAAATTAAATTATACAAATGAATTAACTTTTACTCTTAAAAAAGATGCGTTGCCTTATTTGGATAAGAGTTTAGATATATTAGTAGAAGGTAAGCCAAGAGTTGTTTTAGTAACTGATACAGAGGCTCTTAAATTAAATTTCCTGGGAAAAAATCGTAGTGATGCACCAACAATTATTCAAGGTCTTCCTTCTGTTGCCCAAATTGAAATGTCATTTTTCCCACTATGGCTTTCTAACATTCCAACAAATAAAGAAAATGTTTCTGTTGTAGAATCTTTGCCTAAACGTTAATATACTGATACAATCAACTCCTATATAAATTATGGATGACCAAGAAGAAATAGATTTAGTCGAAGGACGCATTACCGAAACATTGCCGAGTACTCTTTTTAGAGTGAAGCTGTCTAATGGAAAAGAATTAATTTCTTATCTTGGTGGAAAGATGCGTGTTCACAAAATAAAAGTTCTAGTAGGGGATAAAGTTATGGTTCAAGTCGACCCGTATGGGGGAAAGGGAAGGATTATAAAACGCCTATAAATAATCAATGTAACAATTTTCAATATTCAAACATGGATTCGTCCCAACATTGAATATTGAAAATTGCTTCATTGTATATTTGGAACCCATAATTTGCATTATTAATCAGAATATAGTATAATTCTACCCACATTTCTCACATGAAAGTAAGATCATCAGTAAAAAAAATGTGCGCTAAATGCCAAATGGTAAAACGTGGTGGCGTACTTCGTGTTATATGTGAGACACCTAAGCACAAGCAAGCTCAAGGCTAATCCAAATGTATTTGTATTTTACTTCTAACCCCTAACTCCTAACTATTTAAAACTATGCGTATCTCCGGTATCAACCTCCCAGAAAACAAACGTCTAGAAATTGCACTGACCGCAGTTTTTGGTGTTGGACGCCCACGTGCAAAGCAAATCATTGAAAAGCTTGGATTAGAGATGGGTATGAAGACTACTGACTTAACAGCAGATCAAGAAAACCTTATCCGTCGTGAAATCGAACTTTTCAAAACAGAAGGAGACCTAAAACGCGATGTACAGCAAAATATTAAGCGTCTTAAGGATATCAAGGCTTATCGTGGAACTCGTCACACAAAGCATTTACCAGCTCGTGGACAGCGTACAAAGACCAATAGTCGCACAGTACGTGGAAACGTACGTCGTACTATGGGTAGCGGTCGCCGTAAGACAGAGAAGACATAATCCGCTTTAGCGGCGCAGAATGACGCAGACTAAACGCAGACTACGCAGACGAGATACAAAAACAAAAAATAAACACCTATGGGAAAAAAACGTATAGTAAAAAAGAATAGTTCAGGAGTTGATAGTGCTTTAAAGGCACGTTCACTTGCTAAGGTTATGAAGAAGAAAATCGTAGAGGGAGTTCTCTATGTTGAATCTTCATATAACAACACAAGACTTTCTCTTTCTGATAAGTCAGGGAATATTCTTGCTTGGTCTTCATCAGGCGCTCTTGGTTTTAAAGGTGCAAAGAAAGGTACTCCTTTCGCTGCCGGTAAAATCGGTGAATTGATTGGTGAAAAAGCACAGCAAGCCGGACTTAAAGAAGTTGGTGTAGTTGTGAAGGGTGTTGGATCAGGACGTGAGTCTGCTATCCGTGCGTTCTCAACTTTTGGTGTTGAGATAACTTCTATTATTGATAAGACACCGGTGCCACACAATGGACCGAAGCCTCGTAAGCCTCGTCACGTGTAGTATGTATTTGTATTATCTAAAATCTAATGTCTAAAATCTAACAACTATCCCTATGAGTAGAATAACCTGTAAAACTTGTCGCCGTCTTGGAGAATCACTATGTGGTCGTGAAAAGTGTGCTTTTAAGAAGCGCCCATATGCTCCAGGAAAACTAGATAGTGAACGTAAGCATCGTTCAAACGTATCTGAATACGGTGAACAGCTTCGCGCAAAACAAAAGATGCGTATTACTTATGGAATGATGGAAAAGCAATTTGCTAAATATGCAAAAGATGCAATGTCCAGTCGTGAGACTGGCGAGGGAGCAGTTGCCCCATCATTAAAACTTTTCCGTACACTTGAATCAAGATTAGATAACGTAGTTTATCGTATTTCATTTGCAAATACTCGTGCGCTTGCTCGTCAATTAGTTTCTCACGGACACATTCATGTAAATGGCCGTCGTATCAATATCGCTTCTCACAAAGTGAAAATCGGAGATATTATTTCTATCCGTGAGGGTAGTAAAGTAGCTAAAGTTTTCACAGGTCTTGTAGAGAAATTATCCGCCGCGACCCCATCACATGAATTTGTTATTGACCCAAAGAAATTAGAAGCAGTTGTAAAAGGGGAAGTTCGTGAAGTAGAGCCAATGTTTGATACACAGAAGGTGTTCGAATATTATTCAAGATAGGTAAGTCCATAAAGTCCATAAAGTCCATAAAGTTTGTAAAGTCCATAAAGTCAGGGAGCGACCCCGAAGGGGTCGCTCCAGAAATCCAGAATTCGAATTCCTTTTGACTTTATGGACCCACCTTGCCGGCGAGGCAGGCTTTAAAGACTTTCGACTAAATGTGTATTCACATTTCTACCCTTGCGCTTTTTGCAATTATTTGGTAGAATAGAGAAACTTTATTTATTAAGAGTGCAGAACTGTTTAAATATTACCAAGCGGTGTTTACTATTAACCAATAAGACCTTAATTTGCCTATGTCTTCACATTCTATTATTTTGCCTTCAAAGCCAAGAATTGTTAAAGAAGACGCCGTATCCGGCGTTTATGAAATAGATGGACTTTATCCAGGTTACGGACACACACTCGGAAACTCTCTTCGTCGTATAATCCTTTCTTCTATTCCTGGTGCTGCTATTACTTCACTTTCTATTGATGGCGTTAAGCATGAATTTTCTGCTATTGATGGCATCAAAGAAGATGTTATTGCAATAATTCTTAATCTTAAAAAGACTCGTTTTAAGTTGCACGGTGATGATGCTCAAAAAGCGACACTTCGTATCAAAGGTGCAAAAACAATCACAGCGGGCGATATAAATGTTCCTTCTCAGCTTGAGATTATGAACAAAGATCAATACATTTGTGAATCTACTGCAAAGGATGTTGATGTTGCTATCGAAATCACTATTGAAAAAGGTCTTGGTTATGTTCCTCGTGAAGTTCTAGAAAAAGAAAAAGCAGAAATTGGTACAATCGCGCTTGATGTATCATTTACTCCAATTCGTCGCGCTAGTTACGAAGTAGAAAATATGCGTGTTGGTGATCGTACAGATCATAATCGTCTTAGACTTTCTATCGAAACTGATGGAACAATTACTCCACACGAAGCACTTGAGAATTCTATTCACACAATGATTACACAACTTCAATCTGTTGTTGGTTTTCGTGAACCAGTTATTGAATCAAATGTAGTAGAAGTAAAATCTAAAGTAGAAGCAAAAGAAGAAATCGCTGATGCCGGGGATGTTACAAAGACAAAAATAGAAGATTTAAATCTTTCTACTCGTACAGAAAACGCTCTTGTCTCAGCATCTATTCGTACAGCCGGAGGCCTTGCAAACAAATCAAAAGAAGATTTATTAGCAACTGATGGTTTGGGAGAAAAGGGGATTGAAGAGATAAAGAAGGCGTTATCTAATCTAGGTCTCTCACTTAAGGCGTAGAGTTTATTAAGTTAATGTGTTATAGTACAGAACCATGAAGCATCACAAGTCATTCAGAAAATTCGGAAGAGAAAAGAACCAGCGCATTGCGTTTGTTAAATCACTCCTCATCAATCTTATTCGTCATGGTCGTATCGAGACCACTCTTGCACGTGCAAAAGAAATACGACCTTTCGTTGAAAGACTTGTAACCTTAGCTAAAGAAGACACAGTAGCACGTCGTCGTTTGGTTTCTGCACGTTTGATTAATCAAGCAGATGAAACAACAAAATTGTTTGCAGAGTACGCTCCAAAATATAAAGCAGTTGCTGGTGGTTATACTCGTATTATTAAATTATCAAATAGAATTTCTGATGGTGCTGAAAAAGCTATCATAGAATTTGTATAATAAATATGACAACAACTATTCACACAATTGACGCAAAAGGACGAGCATTAGGACGTGTAGCTAGTGAAGCTGCCGCACTTTTGAATGCAAAAGACAGTATTCACTTTGTAAAAAATCGTGTAGCTGATGTAAATGTAAAAATCATCAATGCTTCACAATTAAAAGTTACTGGTAATAAAATGATGAGCAGTACTCACAAGTCATATTCTGGATTTCCAGGTGGACTTACAGAAATGCCTATTAAATATGTAGCAGAAAAGAAAGGATATTCTGAATTGCTTAAGCATGCAGTATTAGGAATGCTTCCAAAGAATAGACTTCAAGATATTCGTATTAAGAATCTCGTAGTAGAGGAATAATAATAGAATTTCCAATTATCAATTTCCAATTTTCAAAAACATGACTACAGAAACAAAAAATCGTTATATAGAAGCCGTAGGACGCCGTAAGACTGCAACAGCTCGCGTTCGTATTACTCCTTCCGCAAAGACAACTTTTCTTATAAATGATAAAGCTCTTAATGAATATTTCGTAACAGAAGAACTTCAAACAATTGCTGAGGAAGCTATTTCAAAAGGTGAAGTTAAGGAAAAGTTCACAGTTACAGTTCACGTTGAAGGTGGAGGCATTCATGCTCAAGCAGAAGCTGTTCGCCATGGACTTTCACGTACACTAGTAGAAAGAGATGAACAAGTAAAAAATACTTTAAAGAAACTCGGATTTTTGAAACGAGATTCAAGACAAGTTGAAAGAAAGAAATTCGGTTTGAAAAAAGCTCGTAAAGCCCCAACCTGGTCTAAACGTTAAAATATTGAGCGACTGCTTCGTTTCTCGAAATTTTTGCTCCACGCGTCGTACTATATGTACGCCTTGGTCGCAAAAATTTCTCGTGCCTCGCATTCATCTCAATATTTGTATCGTTTAGTAAGCGCTAAATTAAAAAACC